>JAKMDG010000566.1 GCA_022428035.1 Longimicrobiales bacterium | reverse complement strand
ATACCCGCTCGATCGTGAATCCGGTCGGCGCTGCCAAAATCTCAGGTAAGTTCGGAGGCCTCCAGGTCGCCTATCTCGGTGCGGTGGATGAGGTCAACTCCGGGGCTTCAAACCCTGTCGTGAATCTCATGCGGGTGCGCGGGGACGTCGGCAGCTCCTCCAGCATCGGTGCTGTCTACACGGACCGGACGGAGCCGGGAGTCGATTTCAATCGCGTAGTGGGCGCGGATGCTCGTTTCGTGCTGGGCGGTCGGTACACCCTCGAAATGCTGGCAGCCGGGAGCGCGGACGGCGCGACCGGGGCGGAGACGAATTGGGGCTCCATGTTCTCCATGAGTGCGCGGCGGTCGAGCCGTACGCTGTCGATGAACGCGTCCTTCGAAGATTCTTCCGACGAATTCCGAGCCGGTAGCGGGTTCATACGCCGTGTGGGGGTCTCGCAACTGAACGGTCGGTCCAGCTATAGCTTCCGGGGGAAACGGGGCGCGCTGGTGGAGAGCTGGGGCCCTTCGATCGATGCAGACATCACCTGGCTGCGTGAAGACTTCTGGGCCGGTGGTGCCCCCCAGGAGACGCAGTTCGGTGCTGGATTGAATGCTTCGTTCCGAGGTAACATCGGTGGATTCCTCAACTACCGGCGCCGCGGCTTCAATTTCAACTCGGCGCTGTACGACGGTTTCTTCTCTGGATCGTCCGAGAATACGGTCGTTCCGGTGAGCGAGGGCTCGGATTTGTATTCCGGGCTCCACAGTATCAGCCTCCGCAGCTGGATCAGCTCCTTCGAGACCGTGCGGATCTCCCTGGGTGGTGGCTGGAATCAGACGCCGATCTTCTCGAGCGGGCTCCCGCTCGACGTGGGTGAGCGGTGGAGCGGGGACGTAGGCTTCACCTTCTATCCGACCGGCTCGATCCAGGCCGAGATCGGCGCACGGCATGTGACGATCCTTCGCGGTCTCGACGGTTCGACGTATTCCGAGGCAACGATCCCGAGGCTTCAGGCTCGCTATCAGGTCAGCCGCGCGTTGTACGTGCGCGGCATTGGCGAGTACTCGAGCCAGAAGCGCGGTGATTTGCTCGACCCTGTGTCAGGTGAGCAGGTCTACACATGCTCTGACCAGGGGTGCTCAGCTCGCCTCGGCTCGGACCGTCACGACTTCCGTGTGGAGGGGCTGATCGGGTACGAACCCTCACCCGGTACGGTTGTGTTCTTCGGGTACACGCGGCAGTTCCGAGACACGTCGGCATTCAGCTTCGACGAGGTTCAGGCCGTTCGTGACGGCCTTTTCCTCAAGCTCAGCTATCGCTTCCGCATGTAGCGGTCAGTCGAGGACCTGGAAGTTCATCATCATGCCGGCGTCTTCGTGTTCCAGATTGTGGCAGTGCATGAGGAAGACACCAGGGAAGCGATCGAAGCGTACGGCGATCTCGACCGTTTCCTGGGGAAGGACCAGCACCGTGTCCTTCAACCCCTGCTCCCACGGCATGACCTGACCTCGACTCCCTGTACGGGACAGAACCCGGAACTGGCCTGCGTGAACGTGCACCGGGTGTGCGAGCCCCGTTTCGTTCACGATGCGCCATACCTCCGTGGTCCCGAGGCGGATCTGGTGATCGATTCGTCCCATCTCGAAGCTGCGCCCGTTGATGGCGTGCCTCATCATCCCGCTATCGAAGCGGAACGTCCGGCGCCGGGTGTCCGAGCCCAGGGGCAGTGCGGCGATCGTGGAAAGCCGTGACGGAAGAGGTCGGGCCTCCTCGCCAGGCTCGTCGGTCACCACAAAGTGGACCATGTCCATGTCCGCGCCCTGCGGTAGCCCACTCATGCCCTCACCACCCATGCGTCCGCGCCCCATGCCTCCGCGCCCGCGGCCCGGTGGGCTACCTCCGCCGGGGCCCATCTCCATCCTCATCCTATCGGGACTCATCATTCCATTGATTTCAAAGGGGAACGAGCGGAGCGTAACGCGCTCCCCTGGCTCGAGTGATGAGAAGTCCACGAGTAGGTCGAGGCGCTCTCCCGTTCCGATCATGATCCGTCGGTGCTGGGTGGCAGACTCCAGCAGTCCACCGTCCGAGCCAATCAGCGTCATGGGTTGACCGTTGCTCAGTCCGATGTCGAGGAGACGGGCGTTACATGCGTTGAGGAGTCTGAGCCGATGCGCCCCACGCGTGACATGGACGTTCGGCTCAGCCTCACCGTTGGCGAAGATGGTGTCGCCGAGGTGGCCGACCATCATGTCGGGGCCCATGCCGGGTCGGTATGCGAACGGAGAACCGGAGGTCGTCCGGCGATCCTGAAGGACAAGCGGGATCTCGGCCCTCACGGAAGGTAGAGGAAGCGCCTCCTCCTCTTCGTCTCGAACGATCAGGAGTCCGGCCAGCCCAGCGTACGTCTGGGCTCCAGTTCGCTCATGCGTGTGTGGGTGGTACCAGTACAGTCCGGAGCGATCGACGACCTCGAAGTCGTACCGGTATGTCTCTCCCGGTCCAGTCGCGAGTCGCGGATGTCCATCGGCCTCCTCTGGTACATCGAGTCCGTGCCAGTGGAGGATCGTGGGCTCCGCCAACTCATTCCTCAGTTCGATCTCGGCCCGGCTCCCCCGATCGAAGCGCAGCGCTGGCCCAGGGAGGGAGCCATTGAGAGCCCACGCCTCGTGCGACGTGCCGTTGAACACCCTGGTGAGCGGCGCAGCGGTAAGCTGGAGCGCCTGCGGGGCAGACGTTGGTCGCGTCCCGGGGTGCGCAGATGAGGGACGTGGTCGAGCAGCGTGCAATGAACCGGCCTGGACGCCGAGAGCGCCCAGGCCGGTCACATGCACTGCTGCTCGAAGAAACGTTCGGCGATCGAGCGAGTGATCGCTCGGCTTCTCGCCTTCGCAGGAACCCGCCATCGGCGTGATCCTAGCGGTTGCAGTTCCTGTAGTTGCACACCGGTGTCAGGTTGGCCCCGGTCAGCCCCTGCGGCTCGGGTTCACCGACTGCCGGTAGCGTGAGTGTACCGATACCATCGATCGACGCGGACACGACCTCACCGGGCTGCAGGTACCCACGATCTGCACCCGCCATGGTGCCGCCCGACGTGCCGTTGTTGATCACGTCGCCGGGGTACAGCGTAATGATCGAAGAGCCGTACTCGATCACCTCCCAGAGTGAGTGGATCATGTCTCCGGCAGTTGCTTCCTGAACCTGGTTTCCGCCGATGGAGAGGGTCTGACGCAGAATCTCCATCGGGTTGCCGTAGAACTCTTTCGGGACGATCCACGGACCCTGGGGCGCGAAGGTGTCGTGCCCCTTCCCGACGAACCAGTCGGACGTCATTGGGTTTCCGCCCGGAGGCCGTCCACCGCGATCGGACACGTCGATCGTGACCATGTATCCGAAGACGTGTGCCTCTGCGTTGTCCGCTGAGATGTACTTTCCGGCGCGTCCGATGACGGCCCCCAGCTCGACCTCCCAGTCGATCCGGTCTCGGCCCCACGGGATGACGATCTCGGCTCCGTTCCCGACGACGGCGCCCCGGCTCGGCTTGAGGAAGAGGTATGGAACGCCCCGGTTCTCGCGCCGCTGCTGACGGGCCTCCGCCTGCTGCTCGGGCGAGCTAGCCTCGTTGACGTGGCTGTAAAAATTGACCGCCGCGTTCAGGATCTTGCCCGGATACATGATCGGTGGGAGCGTTTCGACTTCGTCGAGGTCGTAGACATATCCTGGTCTGACCCCGGTGAGCATGTCGTTCCCTGCGACGTGGTTCACGATCTCGTAGAGACGGGCCTTCATCCCGTATTCGTACCGGGCGATCAGATCCAGCATGTCGGCCGGTTCGGGAATCGCCGGATATGCGGCGTCCCTCTCGAGAGCCGTGTTCGCGGGGTTCAGCGCGACGATGTACTGGTCGCGAAGGACGAGACCCACTTGAGGCGTCCCGTCGATCTCGAAGGTGCCGACCTTGAAGGGTTCGGCGACGTCCATCTGCGCGTGAACCGGGATCGCCGCGATGGCGATCAGGCTCAGCGAGAGTGCGGACGTGAGAAGAATCGAGCGAATGCGCATGCCCTGCCTCTTCGTGCGGTGAGTGTGATAGGTCAGTCAGAGTGCGGTGTGCGTAGTCGGCGGTCAATCCAGGACCTAGCTTCTCCGTCCTCCCCGACCCGTCGCCCTCATCTCATGGCACCCGACATGCGGAAGATATCCTGCATCCTTTTCGTGACAGCTCTGCTTACGCTGCCAGCCATACTCGAGGCGCAGACACGATTCCTGCGCCAGCCAGCGGTCAGTGCCACGGAGATTGCGTTCGTGCATGCGAACGATATCTGGGTCGTGAGCCGCGGCGCGAGTGACGCCCGTCGGCTGACCTCCGCCGAGGGTGCGGAGACGGAACCGGCGTTCAGCCCCGACGGACGGTGGATCGCCTTCACGGGCGAGTATGGGGGCAACCAGGACGTCTATCTGGTGGAGGCCTCAGGCGGGCAGCCCGAGCGCCTCACCTGGCACCCCTCGGCCGACGTGGTTCAGGGATGGACGCCGGATGGAGACATCCTGTTTCGGTCCGGACGAGAAGCCGTGCCCACTCGCCTGTGGACGTTCTATACCGTCGGAGTGGAGGGAGGCCTGCCTGAGCGCTCTCGCCTGCACCAGGCCTACCAGGGCGAGATGAGTGACGACGGAGCGTACTACGCCTATCAGGAGATCCAGCTCTGGGACCCGGGCTGGCGGAATTACCGTGGCGGGCAGGCGCAGCCGATTCGGGTGGTGTCGACATCGTCGCTCGACCTCGAGCATCCGTCCTGGGAGGGAGAGCGGCACCTGGATCCGACCTGGATGGGCGGGACGGTGTTCTATCTGTCGGAGCGGGATTGGGCGAGCAACGTATGGGCGTATGACCCCTCTACCGGGCAGGACCGGCAGCTCACGTTCCACACCGATTTTGATGTCATGAGTCTGGACGCAGGACACGGCGCCGTCGTCTACGAGCAGGCCGGCTACCTGCACGAACTCGATCCTGCCAGTGGGGAGACCCGACAACTCGACATCCGGGCGGCCGGTGATCAGAACTGGGCCCGGTCTCGGTGGGAGGACGTGCCTGCTGAGCAGCTCACCAACCCACGGCTGTCTCCAACCGGACGGCGAGCTGTCTTTGACTATCGCGGCGACATCTTCACCGTACCGGTCGAGGAAGGGAGCTGGCGGAATCTGACCCGTTCACCGGGTGTCGCTGACCGAACCCCAGTCTGGTCGCCAGACGGTGAGCAGATCGCGTGGTTCAGTGATGCCTCCGGCGAGTACCAACTCGTCGTGTCTGATCAGCAGGGACAAGATCAGAGGACCGTCTCCATCGAGGAGCCATCGTTCTATTTCCAGCCTCGCTGGTCGCCGGACGGTAGCAAGCTGGCGTTTACGGACACGCATTATCGAGTGCAGGTGATGGACGTGGCCTCCGGTGGCGTGCAGCACGTAGACACGGACCGGTATGCGCACCCCGAACGGACCATGAATCCGGTCTGGTCTCCCGATTCACGCTATATCGCTTATGCGCGCCGCCTCGATACACAGCTGCGCGTAATCAGCGTGTATGACACCGAGACCGGTGAGCGGCACCAGCTCACCGATGGCATGGCCGATGCGATCACCCCGGTGTGGGACGAGTCGGGCGACTACCTCTACTTTCTCGCGTCGACGAATTTCGGGCTCAACACCGGCTGGCTCGATATGACCTCGTATGACCGGCCAGTCACGAGAGCGCTGTATGTGGCGATCCTAGCCGCAGACGGGATCTCCCCGTTCCTCCCGGCGAGTGATGAGGAGGTAGGAGAGGACGAGTCCCCCTCGAGCGACTCGTCTGACGTGACCGTAACGATCGACATGACCGGAATCGCGGAGCGGATCGTGTCGGCGCCGAACCTGCCGCTGCGTAACTACACGGGGCTGTTTCCAGCGCCGGCGGGGCACATCTTCGTGACCGAGGCCGTTCCGAATCAACCCGGTTCGACCGTCCATCGGTACAGCCTCGACGACCGCGAGTCGACCGAATACGCGACGGGTGTCGCTGTCGCGACCGTCTCCAGCGATCGGAGTACAATCCTGCATCGCTCGGGGTCGACATGGCGCGCAACTGTAACCACCGGTTCACCCCCCTCTGGATCGGAGGGGCGGCTTGCGCTCGGTGATCTTCGGATCATGGTCGAGCCCACCGAGGAGTGGGCGCAGATGCTCCGCGACGGCTGGCGCTTCATGAGAGACTTCCTGTATGTCGACAACCAGCACGGAGCTCCGTGGGATGACGTCTGGGCGTGGTATTCCGAGTGGCTGCCCGACGTTGAGCACCGCTCCGATTTCAACCATTTGCTCGACATGCTGTCGGGAGAGATTGCCGTAGGGCACTCGTACGTCCGCGGCGGTGACTACCCGGAACTGACCAACCCGCGCACCGGCCTGCTCGGTGCCGACCTCTCGGAGGCCGACGGTGGCTACCGGATCGATCGCATCTACTCGGGTGAGAGCTGGAATCCGAATCTGCAGGGCCCGCTGGCCCATCCGGGGCTCGGCGTGTCAGAGGGTGACTTCATCGTCGCCATCGACGGGCGGCCGCTGATCGCCCCGACCAACCCGTTCGAGCTGCTCGAGGGCACAGCGGGTCGCCCCGTCAATCTGACCGTTAGCGATACGCCATCCGGCGCGAGTTCCCGCACCGTCGTTGTCGAGCCCCTGGGCAGCGAGGGTCAGCTCAGGAGCTGGGCGTGGATCGAAGGGAACCGTCGGAAGGTCGACGAGATGAGCGGTGGTCGACTCGCCTACGTTTACGTGCCGAATACCGGTCAGGGTGGATACACCTACTTCAACCGGATGTACTTCGCGCAGCAGGATCGTCAGGGCGCGGTCATCGACGAGCGCAACAACGGTGGCGGGTCAGCGGCCGACTACATCGTCGACGTCATGGCCCGTGAACTCACGGGGTACTTCAACTCCCGGGCTGGAGACCGAAAGCCGTGGACACAGCCGATGGCGGGTCTCTTCGGGCCCAAGGTCATGATTATCAACGAGCGCGCCGGCTCGGGTGGGGATCTCATGCCCTACCTCTTCCGTTTCCGAGAGGTTGGACCGCTAATTGGCACCAAGACGTGGGGTGGCCTGGTCGGTACCTGGGACACACCGCCGCTGATCGATGGTGGTCGGTTCGTGGCGCCACGAGGCGGATTTTTCGACGTGAACGGTGAGTGGGCAGTCGAGGCTGAGGGGGTGGCTCCGGACATCGAGGTGATGAATGCGCCGAGGGATGTGGCCGAGGGTCGTGATCCACAGCTGGAGGCTGCGGTAGCGGAGGCACTGAGGTTGCTCGAGACCGAGGCGGTAGAGTTCATGCCAGAGCCGGCGGCACCCGTGCGTTATCGCCGGCCGGGAGGGCGTTGAGGCAAGAAGACCAAGAGGGTGCTCGCTGTCGAAGTCAGACTGCCCTCGTGCTTGACACAGATTTAGGTGTGCCTAAAAATCATATTTAGGCGAACCTAAAAAAAGACTCTGACCGGCTGTTTCTGTGTCATGAATCCATTGCCCGGACTTACCCGTATGCGGCGCAGAGTTCAGCTCCTGGGACTGGTCGCTGCCGTTGTTCTTGTTCCTGCGCCCGCCGCTGCGCAGAACTCGGTGGAAGTTCAAGGGATCGTCGTACGTCAGTCCGGTGAAGTGATCCCCTACGCACGTGTGTCGGTCTTGGGTACACAACGCGGTGTGATCGCCGATGGAGAGGGGCGGTTTCGACTCGAAGGGCTCTCCGGTACCGGGCTCGTACTCATGGTGTCGGCACAGGGCTTCGGTGCGGTCGAGCATGCCGCGAGCCAACCCCATGCAGGCACCGTGACCATTGTCCTCGAGCCCGATCCGGTTGCTCTGGCGGCACTGACGGTGACGGGAACGATGAAGAGCACGACCGTCGCTCAATCGCCGGTGAAGGTAAGCGTGGTTCCGAGCGCGGTCCTTCAACGAAACGCGACGAACAACCTGGTCGAGGCCGTTCAGTTTGTGAACGGCCTCTACAATCAAGTCGACTGCGGGGTGTGCTACACCAACAATCTTCGCATCAACGGGATGGAGGGTCCGTACACTGCAGTGCTCATCGACGGGATGCCGCTCATGAGTTCTCTCGCGTCCGTGTACGGATTGAATGGAATCAATCCCGCGCTGATCCAGCAGATCGAGATCGTGAAGGGTCCGTCCTCTACACTCTATGGGTCGGAAGCCATGGCAGGCGTGATCAACGTGATCACGAAAGACCCACGCTTCGTACCGCGCCTGACTATCGACGCGTGGGGTACGTCTGACGCCGAAGGGAACGTCGACTTCGCTGCATCGACCCACCCCGGTGACGTGAGTGGATTCCTCAGCGGCAACCTGGCCTACAACAACCGCTTCGTAGACGGGAATGGAGATGGGTTTACCGACTTCCCGCTCAACCGGCGCGGTGTCGTTTTCGGGAAGATGGACGTGTCACCTCGAGGTGAGCGACGCGCTACCCTGACGGCAAAGTACCTCTACGAGGACCGGTTCGGTGGTGTGGAAGGCTGGACCCGTGCGGATCGCGGTAGCGGCGACGTCTACGGCGAGTCGATCTATACGAACCGGATCGAGATGCTTGGGTCGTATCTGCCCGGATGGTCGGACGAGATTCGGTTCGAGGGTTCGTACAGTTGGCACGATCAAGACAGCTGGTACGGAGGCAGCCCGTACGATGCGACCCAGCACATTGCATTCGGAAATGCGGTGTGGGGACCGCTGGTGGGGCGGCACGATCTGCTACTGGGGGCGAGTCTTCGCTACCAGACCTACGACGACAACACGCCCGCGACGGTCGCGGTGGACCGAAGACTCATTCCGGGTGTGTTCGCTCAGGACGAGCTACGCGTCAGCAACGGCGTGACCCTGCTGGGTGGCATGCGGGCGGATCATCACGAGGAGCACGGCGTCATCGCTTCACCGCGCGTGGCGATCAAATGGGACGCGTTCGGGCACACGGCCGTCCGGCTGAACGCTGGCACGGGTTTCCGGGTGGTGAATCTCTTCACCGAGGACCATGCAGCCCTGACTGGAGCACGTGACGTGTTGGTCGCGTCGGAGCTCGAACCGGAGCGTTCCCGCAGTGTGACCCTGAATGTCAATCAGGTTGTGGAGTTCGGGCCCAACCCGATGATGATCGATCTTGACCTCTTTCACACACGATTCTCCAACAAGATCGTACCAGACTACGACGCCGACCCGAACCAGATCGTCTACGGCAACCTCGAAGGCCATGCTGTAAGCCGCGGTATCGGCGTGACGTTGAATCAGAATGTCGACTTCGATCGTTTCCTCTACAGTGTGGGCGTCACGCTGCAGGACGTGTACACCGTCGAAGCTGATGATGCGTCCGATGAGTTCTTCGCGCCTAATGTCCGGGGGGTTCTCAGCGCGACGTACAACGTCCGCAGTCTTCCCATGCGCATGGACTACACCGGCAGCATCACTGGACCGATGCGCCTCCCCGCCTATGCCTCTCCATTCACGCGAGCCGTACGGTCGCCGACGTATTCGACCCACAACGTCCAGACGTCGTGGCGCATCGAGAACGGAGCGGAGTTCTATCTCTCGGTGAAAAACGTTTTTGACTACGTCCAGCCCAGCGCGTTGATCGACCCGGCAAACCCTTTTGGCGATGACTTCGACACGGCGTACGTGTACGGACCACTCCGAGGACGGTACATCATGCTCGGGCTTCGGTACGGGGTCGGACGGTAGCCCGATGGTGCACGGTTCAATGAAGAGGAACCGGCGCGGTAGCATCGCGCCCGGACTCCTGTTGACGGCCGCCTCCGCTGCATGGGTCACTCCGGCGGCCTGTATGGCGCAGGCTGTGACGACCGAGACGCCATCCGCGGTCTACGACGTCGAGGTCTATGGGCAGGCTGACTACGACTGGACGATCCGCCCGCTCGACGACGACGAGGTCGAGCTCGAGGCGTTCAAGGGGAAGGTCCTCTTCATCAACCTCTGGGCGTCCTGGTGCACACCATGCATTCGGGAGATGGAGACGATCGAAGGATTGAAGGATCGTCTGGCGGACACCGATGTCGAGTTTCTGATCGTCGCCGCAGAGGGCGAACGACCGGTCCGGCGTCACCTCCGCCGGTATGCCTATGATCTGCCGATCTATCTGGAAGTCGATCGGATGCCTGTTGCGTTCGGGCTGCGCGGTCTACCTACGAGCTGGGTCGTGGATCGAGACGGTCGGATCTTGCTGCTCCGCCATGGAGAGGCGATCTGGGACACCGACGAGGTCGAGGCGTTCATCAGGGTCGTGGCCCGGACTCGGTGATCGGGCCGGGCTCGCAGCAGAGGCCGGCCCGACCTTATCGCTGCGGACCCGCGTTCCTCATGGCTTCCGGGATCCGACGAGCCATCACACGGTGCCACAGCGGTGGGACTGCGGCTAGCCAGAAGCAGCCATAATATCCCGTCGGAAGCGTAGGGGCGTTCGGGTAGGGTCGTAGTTCCCAAAAGGGGACGCTGGCCTTGAGATGGTGCGCGGGGTGCCGAGTCAGCTCGAGCAGCGTCCACCTCGACCAGCGCTCCTCGGACTGCCACGAGTGCATCTCGGTCTGGCGTTCCCCGACAGTCCGCCGCAGGCCGTAGTGCCGGATGTAGTTGATGTATTCGAGCAGAAATACGGCGAAGAGTGCCTGCACGAAGAAGGCGATCGTTGGCCACGGTCCGAGCAGGAGATACAAGAGGATCAGGAGGCCGATCTGGAGGACAGCGCCTCGAGCTACGGGGTTCTGGAGTCCCACCTCGCCCTTGTCAGTATGAACCCGAAGTGCGTCTGCGAACTGTCCAGGGATCGTGCGCGCGACGAACGCATAAAGCGACTCTCCCGGGTGGGCGGACGCGGGGTCTTTCGTCGTTGAAACGTGTCGGTGGTGCGTGTGGTTGTGCTCGGTGGTGAAGTGCAGGTACAGGACCGAGAGGAGGTTCATCCGACCGATCCACCAAGCGAGGGATCGCGGTCGGCGATGCCCGAGCTCGTGCGCGACGATGATACCGGAAACGCCCGAGCTCACGCCGGTGCTCAGGGCCGCTCCCCATGTGGTCCAGGTGCTCAGGTCGAGGCCAGCGCGGTACAGGAGGGTGCCCACGGCAGCGAACTGGACAACGGCGTGCACATAGAGCAGAAGTTCGAATGGCCGTCCTGATGCGCGAGGAGGCCGCGGCTGCTCGGCTCGACCGAACGCAACGTCCAGCAAAGGCCCCACGCCGAGCATATACACGATCCCGCCGAGCACCCACGGGCCACCCACGACGTTACCGGCGATAACCGCCAACGCTGGAGTGAGGCCGAAGAGGTGCAGTCCCCAAGGCTCGGGCTTCAGATCACGAGACTCCGACATAGCCATAGGGTACCGCAAAGTCAGTCATGGCGCCTCACTCATCCCTGGAGCACCGGTCACGTAGTGGTGGGGGACTCCTCGTCCACCTCGGCCTCGACGACTATGGCCTCCGAAGCATCGCCGTGATCAACGGCTGCCTCGTCGTCACCCTCGTCCGTTCGCTCGACCTCAATCGTGCAGTTGGTCACCATCGCGGCGACAGCGCCCACTGCCGCCCAGACCGGCAGCAGGAGTGCGCCGGCCAAACCGATCGTGACGGGAAACTCGATGAGGCCTTTCCCTTCATCGTTCTTGATCACGATGTGCCGCACGTTCCCTTCATGCAGCAACTCCTTCAGCTTCCCGACCACCTGGTCGCCTTTGACCTTGAACTCTTCGCGCATGTGCACGTCTCCCTTGTGTCAGATGTTCTCTCCGCGCCTCGCGCCCGCGCAGATCAGCCTCGCAATTTCGGTGCTTCTATCTATCCAGACGCGTCAGGGCTGCTGACTGTTTCGATCTGCCCGCTCAGCGCACTCGGACACAGCAGGTTGATCAGCTGATCGGCCTTCCGACCGGGCCTCGGATCCATCGCCCTGGCTTCTCCCCTGTGATGCCTCCGTTGCGGATTACAGGCACACCGTTCACGAGAAGATCCGTGATCCCGACGCTGTACTGGTGTGGATCGGTGTATGTGGCGAGGTCCCGGATCTCATCGGGATCGAAGACGGCCACGTCCGCCAGCATCCCTTCCGCGAGCACCCCCATGTCCGAGCGACCCAGCCATCGGGCCGGCATCGACGTCATCTTTCGCACCGCTTCCTCAAGGGTCAGCACCTCGAGCTCGCGAACGTAGCGAGAGAGCACGCGAGCGAAGGCGCCGTAGCTGCGCGGATGCGGGTATCCAATGCCGTACCCGACTGCGTCGCCATCCGTCTCGATCATGGCGAGCGGGTGCTGCATGATCCGGATCACGTCCTGCTCGTCCATTGCGTGGTAGATGGCACTGAAGCCTCCACTCAGCTGGAGCTCGATCGCGAGATCGATCCCGTTGTCGAGGTTGGCTTCCAGTCCGTGATCGACAGCGTAGTCCGCCAGCGTGCGCCCGTTGTAGCTGATATCGGAGCCGAGCACACGGAATTGGATGCGGCTGATGTCGTTCCCGACGCGGTCGTTCTGGAAGATGTACATCATGTCTTCTTCCATTCGTGCGCGGGTGTCCTCGTCCGCCACGCGCTCTGCGAAGGCCTCGGCGCCTCCGGCGAGCGCCCACTGGGGGAAGAGGATTGAGGATCCGGTGCTCGACGCCGTATACGGATAGAGGTCGTGTGTGACGGTCAGCCCGGCCGCATTAGCTGAATCGATCATTGCCAGGGTGCGTTCGCTCCACCCCCACTGACCTGCACCGACGGCTTTGTGGTGGTTGATCTGCGCAGGGATATTGGCTTCATCCGCGATCCGGATGACTTCGGCGACAGACTCGATGAGCCCGCTGCCTTCGTTTCGCATGTGGCTTACGTAAATCCCGCCGTGGGCCGAAGCGACCTTCGCCAGTTCGATAATCTCCTCTGTCTCGGCGAAGTTCGCCGGTACGTAGAGGAGACCGGTCGAGAGTCCGAGTGCCCCCTCGCGCATGGACTGGTCCACGAGCGAGCGCATCTCATCGAGTTCCGCCTCTGTCGGTGCGCGGTCGTCCATGCCCATGACTTCCTTTCGGGTCCACGAATGGCCTGCGAAGAACCCGATGTTCGGAGCGGTCTCGAGCGATGATGCGAACGCTTCGAGTGGCCACGGCTGATCCCCGGAGTGCAGAGACGCCACAAGTGTCGTAATACCCTGGCGCAGGAAGTTCTCAGCCAGTGGGTACTCAGCGATCGACTGCTGCACGTGGGCGTGGCTATCGATGAAGCCGGGCGTAACCACCTGGCCCTCGGCGTCGATGACCGTGCGACCGAGTGCCGGATCGATGGCTTCCCGGGAGACAAGGGCGATCCGTCCATTCGATACGGCTACGTCGGCTCGGAACCCGTCGGCGCCCGTACCGTCGATGACCGTCCCGCCGAGAATGACAACATCGTACGCCTGGGCTTCAGCGGAAGAAGGGAGCCAGGTGATCATGAGGGCCAGCAGACCGACATTCAGCCTCAGGTGAGACACGTCACTCTCCGTATGGTCCGGGGTAGCAGGCGCAAACCTAAAGCTTCAGACGATGCCCGAACTCCGCTACCGCCTCCCGCTCTTTCCGCTTCCGGTCGTACTCCTGCCGGGCGTGGTCATGCCGCTTCACATCTTCGAACAGCGCTACCGGGACATGGTCGCAGACGTGCTCACGGGCGATCGGCGCTTCGGTCTGATCTATCACGACTGGGATGAGGATGGACCGTTTCTGGCGGATAGCGGTGAGGTAGGCTGTGTGGCTGAGATCCAGCAGTGCGAGGAACTCGAAGACGGGCGCTACCTGCTCATTATCAAAGGCCTGGAACGCTTCGTCATCGACGAGGGACTCGAACAGCAGGCGCTCTACTTCGAGTCGATCGTAACGTCCTACGAGGACGAGTCCGCGATGCAGGGTGCGGAGATGGCATTCCGTCGCCGGGAATCGATGCGGCTGTTCGAAGAACTGATCGGTCTGCTGCCGGAACGTCCCGACCGGCTGCCGGAGTTGAGCGAGACGGAGGAGGTCTCCTTCCTGATCGCACAGACGATCCAAATGGAGCTGCCGTGGCATCAGCGGATGCTGAAGCTCAGGGACGAAGGCTCCCGGCTGGAAAGGATCGATCAGGTTCTGCGAGCGGTGATCCGGCGTGAGGGTAGCTGAAGAGCAGTCCTGATGGGGTGGCGGAGCGCCGCCCAGCGGCTATGATGCCGCGCCGCCGAGTCGATTCTGACTCGATCAACGGTTCTACACTCATCCATCAATTGTGAACAGGAGGCCTCTGTGCCAACCCCCCATGAGAGTGCCCAGTCCCTGATGCAGTTGTACGATCTCCGGCGTGAGGCGAAGATGCGGGAGGCGCGCCACTGGGTGGTATGGTCGTTTAACCCGGCCTCCCTCGAGGACATCGCAGCAGCTATGCAGAGCGAGGATTACACCTATGTCCGGATGGCAACCAGCTACTGGGACATGGCGGCGTCTTTCGTAGTTCACGGCGCGATCGATCCCGCCATGTTCCACGAAGTCAGCGGGGAAATGCTCGTGGTCTTCTGCAAGCTCGAGCACATGATCGAAGAAGTCCGAGAGCACTTCGGGCAGCCGATGCTCCTCAAGAACGTTGAGGCCGTCGCGGCCGACTGGCCGGGTGCAAAGGAGCGGATGGCCGGGATGCGCGAGTATTTCGCCAACGCGTCGCAGAGCTAGACACAACGCCGGAGTCGGGAAGTGCCGATGTCGAAGAAGAAGGTAGTCCTCGCGTACAGCGGAGGGTTGGACACCGCGTGCATCCTCAAGTATCTGCAAGAGGAGGGGTACGAGGTGATCGCATACGTGGCCGACGTCGGCCAGCAGGAAGACTTCGACGACGTCGCCGAACGCGCGAAGTTGACGGGCGCGTCCAAGGTGTTCGTGGAGGACCTGCAGCACGACTTCGTGACCGAGTTCATCTTCCCTGCGATCGCGGGCAACGCCGTCTACGAGAACCGTTATCTGCTCGGTACGTCACTGGCGCGCCCTCCGATCGCCCGGCGTCAGGTCGAGATTGCGCGCGCGGAGGGCGCTGAAGCCGTCTCGCATGGAGCCACCGGGAAGGGTAACGATCAGGTTCGCTTCGAGCTCGCCTTCGCGGCGCTCGGTCCTGACCTCGAGATCATCGCTCCGTGGAAGGATCCCGACTTTCTCGCCCGCTTCCAGGGACGGAGTGATCTTCTCGAGTACGCAAGACTTCATTCGATCCCGGTCGAAGCGACGGCCGCGAAACCGTACTCGAGTGACGAGAACCTCATGCATCGATCGTATGAGGCCGGCATGCTCGAAGACCCGGAGGCGATACCGCCGGAGGACATGTTCAACCTGACGCGCTCCATCGGAGACGCGCCGGATGAACCGACCGACCTCACGATCCACTACAAGAACGCGATCCCCGTGCGGGTCGTGTGCGAGATGGACGGAGTCGACCTCACGGAGCCGGTCGCGCTCTTCGACTACCTGAACGTGAAGGGCGGGGAGCATGGAATCGGTCGGGTCGACATGGTCGAAAACCGGTTTGTGGGGATCAAGTCGCGGGGCGTATACGAGACGCCGGGTGGCACCATCCTGCACCATGCGATCAGGGACCTGGAAGGGATCGCCATGGACCGTGAGGTGCTTCGGCTGCGTGACATGCTGTCGCCCCGGTTCGCAGAGATTATCTACAACGGCTTCTGGTTCTCACCCGAGATGGACTTCATTCTGGCCGCGTTCCGTCAGTCCGAGAAGCTGATCGACGGTGAAGTTCAGTTGCGGTTGATGAAGGGCAACGTGATCTGTCGCGGCCGGAGTTCGACGAGCTCACTGTACGATCAGGAACTCTCTTCCATGGATGTCGCGGGTGGGTACGACCAGGAAGATGCTCAGGGCTTCATCCGGCTCAATGCGCTGAGGCTCAAGGCGCACAAGGTGATCCTGGAGCAGACAGCGGAAGAGTAGGTCTGGCGAGGTCTCCGCGATCCCGCGTTCCCGTTCCAGCTATCCGGCTCGGCCTCTCGGAGGGCCGAGCCTCATCCACGCCATGTGGATGACCAGCGCAGTAAGCAGTAAGAAGAATGTGACGAGGACGCTCATCACTCCAAATCCCACCCAGTCGGCGTGGTGGGCCATCTTCTTTTGCCGCTCCGAGAGACAGCTCTTCAGCCACGCTTCCAGCGAGTCACCGCGTACGGCGACATCGACGGTCGTGGAACGCGCCTGCTCACGAGCCACGTCGATGCAGTCGGGCTGGCGGAAGACGATTCGGGCGTCCAGAGATTCCATGTAGATCGGGAGCCCGAAGTAGGCACCGGCTGCGAGACCTCCCAGGGTCAGCCACAGAAGGAAGAGCGACTGCGGTTTCAAACCGGGGAAGGTCCAGCCAGTGCTCGCCCGTGCGCGCGCTCCGCCTTCGGCACCGCGACTAGCGGCCTCCTGTCCGATCGAGGTCCGCACCCTCCGGCTCGACTCGCCACCACCACTGGGTTGGCAGCTCCCGCTGACGCGGCCAGACCTCGTTCAGCGTCGCCGCCTCATACAGTCGGCCGTTCTTCATGACGTACTCGATGTCGACCGTGTTCTGGAGATCGTCGAGTGGGTTCGTAGTCAGCACCTGGAGGTCGGCTAGCTTGCCCGGCTCAAGTGAACCGAGGTCGCCGGCGAGGCCGATTGCGTCCGCGCTCATGATGGTCGCCATCTCCAGCGCGGTGTGATTGTCCATGCCACCGGACGCCATCATCCAGAGTTCCCAGTGCGTTCCCAGCCCCTGCACCTCGCCATGGGAGCCGAGGCCGGCCTGGCCACCTGCCTCCATCCACTTCACCAGCTGTTCGGAATGGAGCTCATGGGGATACTGGTCGGTTCGGTACCACTGGGTGCTCTTCCACTTGTCCATCTCCTCGTGCGGGGTGAACCGCTGAAGCCGATCAATGCCGTCCATGTCCGTAGTCGTCAGATAGTACTGACGGCCCGACGGACCGCCGTACGCGACGATCAGGGTCGGTGTGTAGACCATGCCGCTGTAGGCACCCAGCCGGACGACGTCGTCATAGAACGGACTGATCGGCAGGGAGTGCTCGAGGCCTGCGTACCCATCCTGCGCGAGCGTAAGATTCATGGTGAAGTTCGAGCCGCCCTCCGTCGTCGGAGTCAGGCCGAGCTCCCGAGACGCCATGATGACCCACTGCCGGATCTTCCGGTCGCCGGCCAGATACTGTTTGATCGTCTGCGTGTTGTAGTGGTCGGCGTAGCGGCGTAGCACGTCGCGCGCTTCGTCGAGACTCGAAATCTGGTCGGCCCCGAAGATGCCGGGGCCTGTCGAGAAGAGCCGCGGGCCAATCAGGTCCCCGGTCTCCATGAGATCGGCGTACGTGACGATGTCTTCAGCCGACGTTTGCGGATCGCGCTGTGTGGTCACGCCGTACGCGAGCTGGGCCAGGAGCTGAGAGACCTGACCGCGATGGACACCCCACGCGAACCAGGTATGCGCATGAATGTCGACGAGACCCGGGTAGATGGTTCGACCGGTCATGTCCCGCACATCAGCGTTGTCGGGGATGTCCACGGTACCGGACGGGCCGACCGCGATGATCCGATTATCCTGGACGACGATGTCTCCCCGGTCGATGACCTCGTCGCCATTCATCGTGATGAGGCGAGCGCCCGTGAGCGCGATCACGCCTTCTGGTCGGTCCTTCTCTGCAAAGATCTCGACCTCGAAGCGAGCGGCCTCGTAGGCCGGGATGTCGTCATTGTCGCCACGCTCGTCTTCGCCCTCCGTCTCCTCCGGGTCGTCTTCTTTCGCACTATCCGCCTCGGCCCTGGCCGTCGACACCGAATCGGCGATCAAGGCCTCCGCCGTCGCGACGTCGTACTCGAAATAGCTACGACCGATCGAGTAGTGTGCGGTGGCCGCGTCGTAGCTCCATCCGATGAAGTCGCCACCCACCTTGGTGAGTCGACGTGTGGGCACAACGGACGAGCTGGACACCGACACGGTCGGCACGTCACCACCGACCGGGGGCACCGTAATCACGTATACGTTCCGGTTGGCACGCACGATCGCGCGGGATCCGTCCGGCGACAGCACGACCTCGTCCGGGGTCGGAGCGCTTCCCGGACCGGGACGGGCGGGGGCTGTCACCTTCACTTCGACTCGAATGTCCGTTCCGTCCATACGCATCGAGAGAAGACCTTCCCGGCCGGCCCACACGTACATGCGGCCGGGGTCTGGGCCGATGTGTGGGGTGTTTCGGCCTTGCTGCGTCTGACCACTACCCACCCACGTGATGCGCTCCGCCTCGCCACCGCCCGCTGGGATCGATACGTACTCGAGCTCGGCTGCGGCGCTGTGACTCCCGAAGTCTTCAAGCGTGCGCATCCGATGCATCTTCGACCCCTGGACGGCCATGATGCGGGAACCGTCGGCCGTGTAGGCGATCTTGTCATAGAACGCCGAACGGGTCGTCAGGCGTTCGGGTTCGCCGCCAGCTGAGCTGATGCGCCATATGTCGCCTCCGACGGAGTCGTTCCATGTGACATAGGCGATCCAGCGTCCGTCGGGTGACCACACCGGGGCATGCTCAACATCGGCCGCCCCGGTCAGGCGCTCTGCGTCGCGCAGGACTGGGAAGTCCTCAGTCTGCGTACCCGAAGCCTCGGGTAGCTCGGCGATCCAGAGTCGGTCAAGCGCGGTGAAGGCCATGTGCTCTCCATCGGGAGATGGACGAGCGCCTCGGATCTGCGCGACGCGCAGGGTCTGGTCGTCGATGGGGTAGTCGAACTTTGCAAGTGGCCCCAGCTTCTGTTGCACTCTCGCCATGAACGGAATCTCCGTGGCCTCACCGGAAGGCACCGAGACTCGCATGATCTTGCCGTTGTAGCTCGTGATCAGCGTCTGGGAGTCAGCGGTCCACGAGCCGCCCGGGTAGACGTCCCGGTCCCGGGTGCGGCCACCCTGCGAGTCGTCGCGCTGAACGTTCATCACCAGCCACTGTTCATCACCCGTTTCGAGGTTGCGCAGCTTGAGCGCTGTATTGGCGTCGTAGCGCGTAGCATAGACCAGCCAGCGTCCATCCGGGCTCGGCATGGGGCGGAATGCGCCCTCGTGTTCATGGGTGCGAACGAATACCCGTCCCGTCTCCCGATCGAGCATGCCGATCTGGTAACTGCCTAGTTGACGAGCGGAAGAGCGTGGTCCGTGGTCTGGTCCGGAGTCGGGCGTGCCTGGCTCCGGCATGAGACGGTCGTAATCGTCCGGGTTCCAATCCAACGCGTCGTCGGCGACCGAATACTCACCACCCCACATCGAGGCCGGGTCGAGACCGAGCCCCGATGTCGCGCCCACGAACCCGTCTGCCGTGAGGCCGCCACCCAGATTGCCACTGAGGTTCAGCCAGACGTAGCGCTCATCGTCTCCGAACGCCGCGCCGAAGTGCGAGGCTGGTGCCGGCGCGCCTTCAGGCCGGTAGCCTGTCACCTGAACGCCCGAGCCACCGTCAATGTGATAGAGCCATTGCTGGGTACCCTTGGTCGCCATCACGTACGACCCATCGGGCGTCCAGATCGGCGACATGTAGTTCTCACGTTCCCCGTCCGTCAGCTGATACGGATCGGACCCGTCTGCATTGGCGATCCAGAGGTTCTCCGAGCCGTCTCGGTCACTGACGAACACCACGTTCGAACCATCCGGTGAGTAGCGCGGCTGCATATCGTAGCCCTGTCCACTCGTAATTCGGGTCGCCGTGCCGCCCGATGCTGAGATCGTGTAGAGGTCGCCGAGCAGTTCGAAGACGATCGTGCTCTGGTCAGGCGACAGGTCCACTGATATCCACGTCCCTTCGCTCGTGGTGAACTCGAGAGTTCGAGTCGTGATCAGTGGTAGACCGTTCTCCTGACGCGCCTCCTGCGCGGAGCTGTCGTTCTCCTCGATCGTCTGTGCGGCGAGCGCTACAGGGAGGAAGACGAGTGCAGACAGGGTGGTCAGGAAC
>JAKMDG010000548.1 GCA_022428035.1 Longimicrobiales bacterium | reverse complement strand
CCTTGAGTACGTCGCAACCCACGAGAGCAACGGAGCCCTGCGAACTCAGGCAGAGGCCAAACTAAAGGCTCTCGGTTGATGCATCTCCAAAAGGCATGGTAGGCGCGCATTGGAACTTCGAAGAGTTATGGGTTATTTGGGAGGCAGATTGACGAATCCGTGGGCGAGACAACGAACGCAAAGGACAATTTTGCGAGAGCTTCGGGTGTGGAGCACTCACGTTGCGGTGATCCTGCCCGCCATGGGGGTTGTGGTGGCGTGCGGTGGTCGCGAGTTGTTGACAGGTGAGACAGCATCTCAAGCTGATGCCGATACCGCGGGGATGGAGGCGGGCGACGACCCGCCCCTCGGTTCGGCAACCCAGGTAGATCTGCTCTTTGTCGTAGACAACTCGTCGAGCATGGCGACAGAGCAGCGCGGTCTTGTACAGTCCGCTCCTGGACTCGTCGAGAGGCTCCTCGACGCTGGGTTAGACGTGCGCGTTGGCATCACGACGACCGATATGGGGCACCGAGCGTGCCCTGCGTTCGGCTCCAATGACACGACACCCGAGTACGGGGCGCTGCGCGCGGTGTCGTGTACGGAACGTCCAGAGGAGTTCGAGTGGCCCCACAGCAGCCCTACGATCAACGCGATCAACTCCGCTTGCTACTTCAATTGCGCGGAGTTGCTCGGCGGGAACTGGAGCATCGCTCCAACCGCTGTGGATGGCTCCGATGACCTTGTCGCTCGGCCATGGCTAGAGATGTGGGCGGACGGAACGAGCAACATTGTCGGCGACAGTTGGGCGAATGCCCTGCGGTGCGCGCTCCCGCAGGGCATCGACGGCTGCGGATTCGAGGAACCGCTCGAGGCCATGCACGCGGCCGTGCTCGGATCGGCAGATCCGCAGCATTCGAACTTTGGGTTTCTGCGTGACGAGGCTCTGCTGGCAGTCGTGATTTTGACGGACGAGGTCGATTGTTCAACGAACCCGGACGTTGGGGAACTCGTCTTTTCCGCGTACCCCTCCACGGTACCGAGCATCTTCGCGAACGGCGATAAGACGACGTCAGCGGACTGCTGGAACGCGGGTACTGTCTGCGTGGGCGACGGTGCACCCTACGAGACGTGCGAACCCCAGAGTTACAACTTGAGCGGCGAGGCCGTGCCCTCTGACGATGACCCCAGTCTCGACATCTCCTTTCAGCCTGTCCTGTGGCCTGTTGGAAGATACGAGAGGCTGTTGCAATCTCGACTCCGTAGGCCTGTCGTCGCGGTGCTCTCGGGGGTGCCCGTGGGCTACGAAACCGGACAGGATGAGCTGGTGTACCGGGCAGCTGAGCCTGGCAGCGATCAGTGGCTGACGTGGGGTATCGATAACGGATGTACTCTGGAGCAGGTGAGCGAAGTTCAGACTGCGCTCCCGCCGGTGCGACTGCGCTCCTTTGCGGAGCATTTTCATCGCGCCGAATCAGGTCTCGCCCGGAATCTCATCTCTGTATGTGACGACAACTATGAGGACGAGGTGAATCGAATCGCTGAGCTCGTAGGCGCTGCCGTCTACGAGACCACCCGTCGCTAGGTTGTGGCTGGTCTTTATTTGTGATCCCTTGTGATCCCGACCCAGGGTCTTTTGGTTTTTCTCGATAGAACAACGTAGGGAGATAGCTATCACTGCTACGCGTCACCACATTTGGGACTTTTCAAGACGCAACTGCGACCCCTTCGGGATCATTGAGGATTTGGAAATAAGGGCTGCCGGACGACAGACTGCGTGGTGCCCATGCAGACTGCTCCTCGACGCCAGTATGACTATTGAGCTCGCCGCGCCGTAGTGGCCACCGAGAACGTTCGACTGTTTGCAGAGCTGAAGATTCCGGTGTCCACGGCGCGGACCTGGATCGCGAGGGGAAGTCGCCGCGTCGTGTCGGCGGAGCACCACAACGCCGACGACCTTCACGCGCTGCGTCGGGAGAACGCGGCGCTGCGAGCCAAGGCGGAGAGGTATCTCGCCATCGCGTCGTTGCTGATGGTGGTGATGCGGCTCTCGCGGAGGCTCGGGGGCGTCAGTCTTGACGCCACGCGCGTTCCAGAGGGCGCCGAGAAGGCCCGGCTGCTCCGCGCGATTCGAGCGGCGTCACGGCACGCGCCGCTGCGGCGACTGCTGCGGCTCATCGGGCTGTCCTCGTCCCGCTATCACGCGTGGCATCGCCGGAGTCTCGCCTGTCGCCTCGAGGACCACGCGAGCTGCCCGCGGTCGCGGCCGTCGGCGCTCACGGGCAAGGAGGTGAAGGCGATCCGGACGTACGTGCTAGACCCCGCGCTTCGACATATGAGCGTTCGAGGGCTGAGCCTGCATGCGCAGAGGACCGGCAGTGTGTTCGCGTCGCCGTCGACGTGGCATCGGCTGATTCGCGCGCACGCGTGGCGGCGGCCGCGGTCGCGGGTGTATCCGACCAGGCCGGCCATTGGCGTCCGAGCGACGCGTCCAAACGAGTGGTGGCACATCGACGTGACGGTGATTCGGTTGACGAGTGGCGCCAGGGCGTATCTGCACGCGGTGATCGACAACTTCTCTCGCAAGGTCCTCGCGTGGGAGCTCGCCGAGCGCGTCGCCGGCAAGACGACGACAGCGGTGCTGGAGAGGGCGTCGAGGTTCCTTGGAGATGCGGATGTCCGCCTGATGTCGGATGCGGGGACGGAGAACGTCAACGGGGTCGTCGATGATTTCCTCGAAGGGCGCGCGATCAAGCGAGTGCTGGCCCAGGTGGAGGTGGCGGAGTCCAACTCGATG
>JAKMDG010000538.1 GCA_022428035.1 Longimicrobiales bacterium | reverse complement strand
GCGTTCCGGCGCCATGCGGTGGCGAACGCATCCACCACCGGTCCGATTCCCCTCAGCGCGTAGCCCCCTCGACACGCCGAGGACATGATCAAGACCATGGAGGCCCGACTCGTCGGCTATGCTCTGGTGACCCTGCCTCTGCTTGCGTGCGATCGAGGTGCCACGGAGGTGCCTGCGGCGGACCTTCTGGGCGGCATCGCCACCGTCGAGGCTGGCCAGTTCGACGACCTCCCGACGCTTTCGTGGAGCCTCGATTCCGCACCCATGATACATGTGGGAGGGGCCGACGAACGACCCGAATACCAGTTCACCGAGGTGACGGCGGGGGCGCTGGCTCCCGATCACTCGATTGTCGTGGCGGACGGGCGCTCAGGGGTGGTCCGAGTGTACGACTCCGAGGGCCGGTTCGTCCGTGCACTCGGGTCGCGCGGACAGGGCCCAGGCGAGTTCCGGTCTCCGAACGACCTCCTGGTTCAGACGGATGGTTCGATTCACGTGTGGGATCAGACGCTGTGGCGAACGAGCGTATTCGACTCAGACGGGACTTTCCTTGATTCGGAGCGTTACGATCCGACCGATCCGTCCCGGTATCCCGTAGATGGCATGTGGCCGGCAGACGTACAACTCTCGGGAGACGGCCCAGGATTGATCCGCCTGATCGCGAAGGCTGACACCAAGAGTGCAGCGAATACCCCACCGCGCGCTGCCTACGCGGTCCACGCCTCAGAGTCACCTGAGGTGGCCGTACTCGCCGACCTGCCTGATGAGCAGCGCGTCACCGTCGCGGCACCGTGGGGACAGACCGAGATCGCCCCTCCGCTCGCTCCGGGCCCGCGCGCCACCCTCAGCCACAACGACGCCCGTGTCTGCCTCGGTCACCAGGTCGCGGCCGAGGTGCTGTGCATCACGGCCGACGGACAACGCCGTGGTCTCCGCTGGCTCGACGAGCGCCGTTCTCTCTCGGAGAACGATCCGGCAGTCAGAACGTGGCGAGAGACCTCGCTGGCCGCCTACACCGGCAAGATGAGTATGGCGGTAGCGGAAGAGGTTCTGAGCCAGGTCCCCGTCCCGAAGACCCGACCGGCCTTCGGCTCACTATTGCTTGACGTGACCGACCACCTTTGGATCGACCTCGGTCCGCAACGATCTGGCGAGATAGCTCGCGACTATCTGGTCATCGCACCCGATGTGAGCTCTGCAAGCCACTTCGTGCTGCCGGCGATCGATGTCCTCGACATCGGTACGGATCGGATTCTGGGCGTCCGGTCGGACCCGAACGGGGTCCAGGAGATCGTGGTCCTTCGGCTCACTCGCTGAGCGCTTGCCAAGGGCACGCGGCAGAAGGAAAACGAGCCCACACCGGAAGTCCCGGTCCGCCGGCTCCGATGAGCCTTACCGGCTCCGGTAGTTCAGGTCGAACTGCGACACGATCAGGAAGTGGTCGGAAGGGAATCCCCTATCCCACGTGGAGATCACTCTGGTCGACCTGTTGATCAGGCCGGATCCCCGGTAATACAGCTGATCGATCCGGCGTCCACTCGTGTGCGTCGGACCAGGCCACTCCTCGACATCCGGATGGAGACTCCGAAATGCATCGATGAATCCCGCGTTGAGCAACGTCCGAGACGCCGGACTCTCTCCCCCATCGGTGTGCGGGATCGCATTGAAGTCACCACCGAACAGAGTCGGAATGTGGTCGGACTCGGCGAAGCGAGACCCATGGAAATCAAAGACAGAGGGAAACTGACCCATCCCGTACCAGTTCGATATCACATGGAGGTCCTGTGTCTCGCTGATCGCCAGCGTCGTGCCGACGTTGTTGAAGGGCGAATCCTCATCAACGTGCACGTCCCGGATGGGGTAGCGGCTCAAGACCGAGATGTTGGCGCCCTGATTCAGGTAGTCCCAGTCAACGGTCGTCGCCAGGTGGTAGCCGAGCTCGGCAGCGATAAAGTCACCGGAGGAGTAGGTCTCCTGCATCATGACGATATCTGCCCCGACCCCTTCGATCGCTTCGGCCACGCGCACGCGCGAATCCCAGCCATGGCGTTCGGCGGTGAAGTGCTGTCCGCCGTGCCAGATGTTCCAGACTCCGGCTGTCAACGTCGAGACGTCGTTCTCGAGTGACTCCTCGACCAGCTCGAAGTGCTCCGCGTACGAGGCTCGAACCTCGTCGGCAGTCAGTGCGCGGTCCCAGATCGCCAGGTCGTCCATAGCGAAATCGGGCTCGGAGAGCCGCTCGCGCTCGGCGTACCGGGCGGCCATGTCCCTGCGGATGATGATCTGACCGTCGATCAAGGCATAGATCTTCGGTAGCGGAGCGGCCTCCATGAACTCGAGTGCCTGGTGGATCGTGTAGGGATTGTCCATCAGCGCCGTCTCGGCTGCCTCCACCGGAGCCCATTCGTCCGCACTCGCTTCGCGCCCCGCGCGCGCCTCGAACAGCTCGCCGGGATCGACGATGAGTCGGAGGAACTCGTCCGATTGGATTGGGCGCTGCCCGAGGGCATTGAAGGCATCGACGAACGCCTGCAACTGCTCCGCGCCTGCTTCGATGCTCGGAAGCAACTCGGGGCCGGGACTCCCGTCGCCATTCCACCCCACCGTCGGTGCGGCGTTGCTAGAGAAGTCGAACCCGTCAGCGTCAGCGACGTGGTACGACACCCAGTTCACGCCGTCGTAGAAGAGCCTGATCTCGTCGAGATCCGCTCGGTAGGTCATGGCGAGCTGATGCCACCGTCCGTCGTTCAGCGGCATGCGATGTCCGTTGTCCCGTTCGTAGGTCAGACGGCGGT
>JAKMDG010000527.1 GCA_022428035.1 Longimicrobiales bacterium | reverse complement strand
ACCAATGCGGGCGTCCCAGGCGGAGACGTCAACCGCGCCCGAAGCCGAGCGCAGCCCCTCGATGATCCGCGCCTTGTCTCGTTCCGTCTGAAGACGGCCGACCATCCACGTCCCGGCGTTCGACATCAGTTTGTAGTCGAGGTCTACCGGGTTCTGTGTCGCCATGACGAGCCCTACACCGTGTGCGCGGGCCTGCTTGTAGAGGGTGAGGATCGGGCGCTTGGAGGGAGGCTCTGCGGTCGGTGGCGCCAAACCCATGACCTCGTCGGCGTAGATCATAGCCCTGAGCTCGGAGGTCCCTGGTTGGCTTCGCATCCACGTGACGAACTTCGTAAGCACGAGGGTCGCCACGAACATCCGCTCCGCATCCGACAAGTGGGCGAGATGAAGGATCGTGGCTCTGGGTCTCCCATCCCGGGCCCAGAGCAGCGTTTCGATGTCGAGGGGCTCGCCAATCATCCACTCCGCGAAGGAGGGGGAAGCCATGAGCCCGTTCAGGCGCATCGCGAGCTTCATCCGCTCCGCGGCTGGGTAGAAGACGTCGAGTTCGAAGACGCCGAGGCGTCGCATCGGTGGGTCCTGCACCTGTCGCAGGAGCGTGGCCAGCTCGAGCGCTTCTCCCGAGCGCCAGGCGTTCTCAACCAGGTTCGAGAGCAGGATGTGCTCGCGACTGGTCAGCGGGTCGGCTTCGATGTCGACGAGGGCAAGCAGGCCAGACACGAGGCCCTCGATCTCGTCACGAATCGTCTCGGCTGCCTCGTCGAAGGACTCCTCGGGCGGAGACAGGTCTCCGACCAGATTGATCGGAATGCCCACCGTCGAGCCCGGTGTCACGACACGCAGGTCGACACCGTCTGTTATGGCACGCATGTGTTCAGGCGTGATACCCGACGCAGAGAGCCCCCCCTCCCACTTCTTCGCTTCGGTGGTCGCGAGTTCCGCGGTCGACACGCCCTGTCGCCGCGCTTCCCCGGAATCGACCCAGGGCTCGAAGTCACTCGAGGCGAGAGAGGGAAAGTTCAAGAGCAGGTTGCTCATGTCGCCCTTCGGGTCGAGGATCAGCACGGGAATCCCAGAGGCGAGAACCTCCTCGATCAGCACGATTCCCAGTCCGGTCTTACCGGACCCGGTCATGCCCACGATCACGCCGTGGGTCGTGAGGCGATCACTCGAAAGGAGCAGACGGTCGCCGCTCGGAGATGCGTCCGCAGGATTCAGTGCCTGTCCCAGGTACAGCGATCCCGGCTTCTGGCTCATGTGAGCTCCCGATCTAGTCTTCATACGTCAAAAGCGACCTCCAGGATCGCTCGGTACGCGTGGATCTTACCGTCCCGGAGCTGAGCCGTCATGGTACAGTGATGAGCGCCGCCGATCTGTTTGATGCTCGTGCGGGTCACCTCGAGGCTATCATGTCCGATCTTCTCTCGAAGGAGTATTGAGCTACGTAGACCCTGACTTCTGCCCTCGGGGTGGGATGGGTCGGTTGGTATGACGGAGCTTGGTGTTGCCGATGCGGCGGCTAGCCGAGGCAGCGATCGACCAGGCTCAGCCGCACCGTTCAGGAGCAGGTGTCCGAGCTCAACTCAGCGAACCTTCGTGATACAAGGGCCCAAGGTGCTGCCATCCACCACACCACAGGCCGTGAATGACTCGAGATAAGCGGTGCCGGCATTCATGTAGAGACCGAACGAAAACCTGCCGTCCAACATCGGATCGAAGATCGTGTTGGCAGTCGTAAGGGGGCCGTAGATTGTCCCACTGCCGGTCAGGTTGTCCGTATCGTTCCGCATCTGCACCAGGTTCGCGCCACCCACATCGCCATAGACGTTTGTGATGACGACGTCGGAGCCGGTCACGGGGTCGGTGGCTGCAAACTGGGCGCTGAATTGAATGGATGTATAGGGAGGCCCGGGACTCGACGTGGTAAGATCGAAACTGATGACGGTTTCCGTTTCAGTCAGAGCCCAGCCCGAGAGACAGGTGCCCCACACAGGCCGAGGTAGCCCCCATGCGG
>JAKMDG010000514.1 GCA_022428035.1 Longimicrobiales bacterium | reverse complement strand
GCCTTGCACAGCGTCCGAACGACTTCGTTTCGCTTGGTGTCGGGGGTTACTTCAAGCGGTTCACCGGAGTCGAACAGGGAGGCGGAACGCTTCAGAATTCGGGCATCGATCTGCAAGTCGTCGGCGCAGCCAGCCGAGGAGCTGTGTGGCTCGGGTATGGACTCTCCTGGTTCTGGTCCGACGACCCGGGCTCCGTGACCTCTGCAGACTTCGCAGGGCGCCATCTTCTCTCGCTCGGCTTCACCGGCCGCCTTGCTGGTCCGGTTCAGATCGAGACACGCCTCTCGTACGGAGCCGGACTGCCCTCCACCGGAATCCCCTTCGGAAGCGCTGACGCTCTTGAATCCGACGCGCCGATCGATGGACCTGGAGGTCAGCTTCTTGGCGATGCTGATCGTACTGGTTCGGACCTCTTCCTCGACGAGTCGTTCCTGCGCCTCGATGTGGAGGTGCATACGCTGATCGAGCAGGGCTTTCTGGGTCACGAATGGCGTGTCCGGCCCTTCCTTCGGCTGCTCAACGCGCTCGATCGTCGGGATGCGCTCTTCTACTCCTACCAGCCGTGGCGATCGGATGATGTCACGCCGCTGGCTGTGCGACCGATCCTTCCGGTGTTCGGAGTGTCGATCGCTTTGCGCTGAGGTCTCCCGAGACCGGCTTGCCGAACCGGACGGCGACCCGCAGCATGTCTGCATGCGCTACAAAATCTTACTGGTCGGCGTCGTGCTCGTCTCCAATGGATGCGAGGCCGACTGGCCCGATCCTGCTCCGGTCGATATCGAGACACTTCGGGCTGAGCACGAGGCGTGGCGTTTGAATCGTGAGGATCGCCTGGTAACACCGCCGGGCGGCGCTGTGCTGTGGAACGGTCTCTGGGATCTCCCTGAGGGCGACACGGAATTCGGCTCCGACGACGCGCATCTGATCACGCTTTCGGCTCAGGACTCGCCCCCCGTGGCGGGTCTGCTGCGGCGCGAGGGTCAGGTGGTGACACTGCTGCCCGCGCCGAACTCGGACATCCATGTTCGGACGGTGGATTCTGCCGACGACGCGGTCGTGATCGAGATGCCAGTCACCGAGCCGATGATTCTCGAGAACGATCGCTCGGGTAAGACCACGACGCTCACGCTTGGTTCGCTCGGGATGAGGATCCACATGGAGCCGGGGTCGGACCGCCTCTGGCTACGCACATGGGACGAAGACATGCCGGAACGTGAGAGCTTCGCGATCCCCGACTACTTCCCGGTCGCGAATGAGTGGCG
Organism: Longimicrobiales bacterium; assembly: GCA_022428035.1. GTDB lineage: Bacteria > Gemmatimonadota > Gemmatimonadetes > Longimicrobiales > Gaopeijiaceae > UBA2589. The sequence continues at coordinate 6,470 of JAKMDG010000514.1, read as the reverse complement.
TGTCGCAGCACGCTTCGACGAGTACGACGAACCGGTTTCACTCAACTTCGCGGATGTGACCGGTGGCCTGGTGGAATATCGTGCGCCCGGACAGCTGGTCTTCCAGCTCGGGGGTGTGGAGCGCCGATTGATTGCCACGGCCGGAGAGACGAGCTCGTCCTTCTTCATCCTGATGTGGGACTCGACCGCGATCGAGAACACGTACCAGGGTGGACGGTATGTCCGCGCCGAGTTCCCTGACTCTACAGGGTGGACAACCATCGACTTCAACCGCAGCTATAACGCTCCGTGCGTGTTCACCTCGTACTCGGTCTGCTCGCTACCGCCGCTCGACAATTGGATGCGAGTCCACGTTCGGGCTGGTGAACAGCGCCCGGACAAGTCTACGTACTGACGAAGGACGACTCACAGTGCCGCGACGGCAGCGGCGATGTTGTCGACAGCGAGCTGAATGCGCCCCCTCTGCGTTCCCAGGTTCATACGCATGAAGCCCGAGCCGCCCGCGCCGTAGACGTCACCCGGGCTGAGGAAGACGCTCGCATTCTCGGCCACCCACGTCTGGACGATGTCTTCTGGCGAAACGTTCCGGCCTGTGCTCTCGCTCGCTTCCCTGGCCAGTCGTTCGGCGTCGACGGCCTCGAAGACTTCACTCATGTCGAGCCACGCCAGGTACGTCCCCTGTGCCTTGCGGTACTTCACGCTCGGCAGCTTCTCTCGAATGTATGACGCAACGAAGTCCTGATTGCCGTCGAGGTACGCCACGGCCTGATCGAGCCACGGTTCTCCCTCGGTGAGGGCTGCGTGGTTCGCGGCCAGCCCCAGCGTCGGAAGATCTGCGCGGGTGTTCGAGCGCGTCCGGGCCTCGTAGTCCCGATTCGTCGTGAACCACCACGACACTTTCATACCCGCCAGATTGAAGGACTTGCTCGCCGCCTTGAACGTCAAGCTGTTGTCGACGATCTCGCGGTCGGGTAGTGCGGCGAACGGTGTGTACGAGCTGCCCGAATTCAAGAAATCGCAGTGAATTTCGTCTGACAGGACGACCACACGGTGGCGCAGGCAGATTTCACCCTTACGCAGCAGGTCTTCCTCCGACCAGACGTTGCCGGTCGGGTTGTGCGGGTTGCACAGAATGAAGACGTGTGAACGAGCTGCGCGCTGTTCGAAGTCGTCGAAGTCGATCTCGTAGCGCCCGTCGACCATGACCATTGGGCTGTCCTCCGTCACGGTCCGTGTGAAGCGGAGATCCGTGTAAAAGCCGCTATAGACGGGTGTCGTCATCAGCACGCGCGACCCCGGCGGGGCAAACGTCTGAAGGGCCGCAATGAGAGCGGGGTGTACTCCGGTCGTCCACACGAGTCTTCCAGGATCGACCTCGAGGCCGTACCGGCGGTCGTTCCACTCGGCGACCGCCTCCGAGTACTCGGAGGGCCTTCGGAGATATCCCCAGACTTCGTGCTCACACCGCTCGGCCAGTGCACGGGTGATACACGGGGCCGCTCGAAAGTCGAGATCGGCCACACCCATACCCACTTCGATCGGCACGCCCATGTCCTGCACCGCACCATCCCACTTGGTGCACATCGTGCCGAACCGATCGTAGACCTCGTCGAAGTCGAAGACCTGTTCCTGCCCGCCCAGCATCGGATTGGCGAGTGACGCGCCACGTGCGGGCTTGACCCCCGCGGCACTCAGGAGGGCGCTGGCGCCGGCTCCTCGCAGAAAGGTTCGACGATCGAGTCCGGGACGACGCGCCATGGCAGCTCTCGTTGGGCGAGGATGTTCAACTGCCGCTCAACCTTCGGGACCGTGATGTGAACCGCAAGTTTGCTGCGATCGTACGGTGAGCCGGTCTGATCTGCCGATCCGCCCAGCGGCAGGCTTCGCTACGGGACTCGGACGCTACAGTCCACGCAGGTACTCCGGTTTCAACGGGATCTCCCCGTCGAGTGCCAGGTCGATGGCGTGGAGGATCTGCTCGCGGTCTCGTGGTAGCTCTCCTGCAATCGGTAGATAGCTCGACGCATGGTTCGTGCGGAAGACCGTATGGGTGGGCTCAGCCTTCTCTACGATGGTGCGCATCTCCTGCAGAAGCTGTGGTACCGCAGGCAGCTCGAACTTCCCCTTCTCGACCATGCGTGCCTGCGGAGTCCCCGGGATCACGGTGAGTGTCAGAGCGCCGACGTACTGCGGCTCCATCTTCGAGATCAGTCGAGCGGTTTCGCGTGCGTGCTCCATGCTCCGATCGACGCCTCCGGCCCCAAGAAGGACGATCACGCTGAGGCGCATGCCTGCCTCGTGTGCTTTCCGCGCCGCCTCGACATGCTCCGCGAACGTCCCACCCTTCACGATCCGCTTCAGGGTGACGTCGTCACCGGACTCCGGCCCGATGTAGAGCATCTCGAGTCCAGCGTCCCGCAGTGCCCTTAGCTCTTCAGCTGACTTCTCCAGGACGTTCTCTGCGGTGGCGTAGCAGGATGCCCGCCTGAACTGTGGGAACGAGTCTCGACACGCGGCCAGGATCGTGAGCCAGCGGTCGAGGTCCATGATGAGCGCGTCGCCGTCGGCCACGAACACTTTGTCGGTGCCCGCGTACGCGCATCCCGCCGCGTCGATGTCCTCGAGCACCTCGTGCAGGTCACGCACACGGAACTGCTTGTCCCGGTACATGTCGCAGTAGGTGCAGAGATTGTGCGAGCAGCCGATCGTGGCCTGCACGATGTACGACTGAGCCTCGGACGGGGGCCGGTAGAGCTTGCCTTCGTAGCGCATGCCGAAAGATAGCGCGGCCCCGCGTGAGTTACATGAAAGAGCGGCGAGACGCTCGCGGTCAGGCTCGGCTTCATGGTATGATCGGGTGACCCAGAGGCTCACCTGTCGAACATAGGGATGCTCACGTGAAGAGACCCGTCATTCACTTTGGTACGCTCGCACTGGTTCTGGGAAGTGCGACACCCTTGCTCGCACAGACCGCGGAGGACTTTGATCCCGATCGGGCGATGCTGAGCGACGAGCCGATGTTCGATGCGTTCTATCCGGCCGAATACGAGTCGCTGGCCGATGCTCTCGATGACCGGCGTGTCGATGATGACACCGCGTTACTCGTGCTCGAGCAGGGTGGGTCGACGCTGACGTTCCTGACCATGCAGATGTCGTACCACCACATTGCACAGGGTGAGCTGGCCGGCGAACCGTGGATGGTCTCCTTCTGAGTAATCTGTAATACGGGGATCGGTCTGATCCCGGAAGTGAATGGTCAGGTGCACACGTTCACGGAGCAGGGCCTCTACGACGGACTCTTCCTCATGTACGACCACGAGTCCGGAACGCGCTGGAATCATATGACCGGCGAGGCGGTGTTCGGGCCGCTGGTCGGTGAGCGGCTCGACATTGCGAACGTGTTTCATACCACGGTCGAGCAGGTGCTCGCGGAAGACCCGAGCGCGCTCCTCGCCTGGTCCGAGCACCCCGCCGCGATCCAGCGGTCGGGCGAGCGCGGTGGGAGCCTGAGCCGACTTCTCGACAGGATCCTGGACGTTCCGGACATGTTCCCGGCTACCATGGGCCTCGAAGATGGTCGTCGCGACCGCATGGAGATGGGCATCGGCATCTGGACGGACGAGCAGGCCAAGTACTATCCGCTGTCTGCGGTGCAGAGTCAGCAGAACGCGCTCCTGGATCGCTTCGCTGGAGATCAGGTGCTCATCTTTTATGACCCGGCGGCTCGTGCACTTGTAGCAGAGGTCACGGAGGCCGACGGCTACGAATGGGACGGCCGCATCCTGCGTCTTTCGAATGGCGATCGGGTCGAGGAGGGCGTCCTTTACGATGAATCCGGAGCACGGAAGGAGCGGAATCGCCCGCTTCAGGTCTTCACGCGCTGGTACGGCTTCTCGTTCACCTTCCCGGAGACGCTGGTCTACGAGCGCCCCATCTCCTGAGATCAGACGGAGTCGAATCTGGACGGGTAGTCCGGGGGTGGCGGGCCGAGACGGGCGCTATCTCCCTTTGCGGGTCTCGTGTCGTGCGCGTGCCACCATCTTTGCGATCTGGATGTCCTGAACCGCCACGCCCGTCAGGTCGGCGACCGTGATCTGGTCATCGGATGTCCGCCCGAGCGCGGGGCCTGCCACCACTGCGCCTAGCTCGAGGAGATCGCCCTTGGCGATCTCACCAGCCTCGATGGCGTGCAGACACTCACCGTATGCGCTGCACTGGGCCACACTGTCGGCGACGACTCGGTCCGCCTTCCCGAGCAGTACGGCCTCGAGTTCCTGCTTGCCGTCGTCGTCGGACCCCATAGCCGTGATGTGCGTGCCGGCTCTGACCTGATCGGCACGGAGCACGGGCGCTCGGGCCGAGGTGGCGGTGACGATGAGCCGACTCTGCTCCGTCAGCTCGTCGACCGTGGCCGCAGCGTGCAGGGTGAGACCCGCTGCCTGTATCGCCGGGCTTTTCGTCAGGTCCTCGATCATGGCGTGGACCCGGGCTTCGTCACGTCCCCAGACCATGGCTGAATCCGCCTCGACGACGGAGCACAGCATCTCGAGCTGCATCCGTGCCTGAACACCGGTTCCGATGATACCGATCTGTTCAACGCCCGAGGGGGCGAGGTGCCGGGCTGCGACCGCACCCGCGGCCGCCGTGCGCATGTCGGTGAGCCAGCACCGGTCATGCAGGACAAGCTCCAGCGCGCCGGTGCGGCGGCTGAACACGAGGATCACACCGTCCGATGGCGGGATGTCGAGTAAGGGATTGTCGTAGAATCCGGACGCAATCTTGAGGACCCAGTGTTCATCTTCGGTGATCGAGCCGTACTTGATATGTACGTCGCCCGGTGGGTCATCGAAGTGCAGGAAGCCGACCGGTGGGACGGTCACCTTGCCTTCGGAGTAGAGGACGAAACCAGCCTCGATCTCATCGATCAGGCGGTCCGTGTCGAGAAGTGATCGGATCTCGTCGAGTGCAAGTACGTCAGGCACGATGTCAGCGGGTTGGGAGGAGTAGGTGGGGCCGCACCATATCGCGCGCCTCGGGTCGTCCGCCATGCGACCCGATCGAGCCGGTGATAGAAGCGCGGGGATGGTGATCATGGCGCCTCCCTTCACCCTGCCTCTACCTTCGCCAATCCCCGGCCGCCCCGGAGCCGGGTTCTGCCACGGAGTGATTCACCATGCTGGCTTCAGGACTGAGGAATCCGTGCGCGTTGGCGCTCGCTTTTCTTGCTTTGACCGTGGCTGGGTGCACGAGTGATGAGACGTATCCTCGCGAACTCGAGATGACGACGTGGTCGGTGGTAGGGATCGATCCCGAGACCGGAGACGTCGGGGTGGCCGTGGCCTCCTGCGTCCCCACGAATGGTGATGCTGTCGCCGCACTGGTGCCGGGCATGGGTGCTGCTGCAACTCAGGCCGGCTTCGATGTCGACAATCGAAATCGGGTGTTCGAGGCGATCCAGGAAGGACTCACCGCAGAGGAGGTCATCCTCCGGGTGACCGACACGGGGTGGGATGACCAGCTTGAACGCCGGCAGTACGGGGTCGTCACGATGCATGACGGCCTGGTTCATGTGGCTGGATATACGACGCCGCTTCGTCAGGGCATCTCCACGGGGGATGACGGGTCCCCCCGATACGCCGGTGTCATGGCCGATGCGAGCCATGGCGTGAGCTCGCAGGGCAACACGCTGGAGAGCGCCGAGGTTGTGGGTGCGCCCCTCGATGCGTTCCGGTGGGAGGACCCGGCCGGATTCAACTGGCTCTCTGATCGGTTGATACGTGCGCTCGAGGCTGGTGCAGTCGCGGGAGGCGACGTGCGGTGCAACAACGAGAGTGTGCGGCAAACTGCTGCCATGGCGGTCATTCTGGTCGCGCGTGGTGGAGATGAGCCCTACGCGACCGAGAGCATCGGGATGACGGATGCGGGCACGGCGAACGCGCCCTGGCTTGCGCTGTCGGTGGCCACGGAGCGCTTCGCCGAGAACCCGCTGATCGAGCTCCGGCGCCAGTATGACGAATGGCGACGGACCGCGACTGACGAGCGCTGACACCAGGGTGACGAATAACCAGGCCAGCCATTTCGAGCTGCTCGGAGGTGAGACCGGCGTCCGCCGCCTGGTCGATCGCTTCTACGATCGTATGGATACGGCGCCCGAGGCCGCGACGATTCGAGGTATGCATCCTCCCGACCTCGGGAGCTCCCGCGAAAAACTCTCCCTCTTTCTCGTGGGGTGGACCGGCGGGCCGCCGTTATACGTTCAGCGTCATGGCCATCCGATGCTCAGGGCTCGACATCTTCCGTTTCCGATCGGGGTGCCAGAGCGGGATGCCTGGGTGGCATGCATGGACTTCGCGTTGGACGGGCACGAGATGCCCGAGGAACTCCGCGAGTACCTCCGGGTCCGATTTCGAGGCGTGGCCGATCACATGAGGAATCGCGCCGACGTCGAGGAGTAGGAGTCGACCATAGAA
>JAKMDG010000450.1 GCA_022428035.1 Longimicrobiales bacterium | reverse complement strand
AAGGGCTCCGCGCTGCCTTCGCCCGCTAGGGTGTCCCCATGTACTGGCTCGTCAAGTTCATCCAGAGCCTCGTACAGGCTCTCAATTCCGAGGGTACGCTGGGACAGATTTTCGCGGGGGTCGCGATTGGTGCATGCCTGGGGCTCACGCCGCTCATCAGCCTGCACAACCTGCTGATCGTCGGTGTCATCCTCTTCTTTCGCGTCTCGGTGCCGGGCGCCACCCTCGGCTGGATGATTTTCACGCCCGTTGGTTTCGCGCTCGATCCCGTCTTCGATTCCATCGGCTTGTCGCTGCTGGCTGAGACGTCGGCGTTGCAGCCCCTCTGGGTCACGCTGTACAACACGCCTGTGATCGCCCTGGGCAATCCGACCAACACGATCGTTGTCGGTAGCCTCGTCGGCTGGATGGTGGGCGTCGGCCCGATCTTCTTCCTGGCACGGTGGGGTGTAGGCTGGTACCGGGCGACGATCTATGAACGGTACAAAGACGCCCGGTTCTTCAAGGCGATCAAAGCATCGAAGGCCTACGGCCTGTACCGCCTGTTCCGCCCGGGGATCTGATGATGGATGACGTCGGCACCGGGACCACGGAGGGGGAGACGCCAGAAGTGGCGAAGCAAAAGAGGCGAAAAAGCAGGATCGTCCGCCCTCCGGGACTGGTGGTCTTCGGGGGCCTGGTGGTGCTGGTGGGTGCGATCTGGTGGCTCTATGCGGATACCCTGGTCGAACGCGGCGTAGAGGAATCCGGCGCATCGCTGATCGGGGCACAGGTCGATCTGGAGTCTGTGGACATCCGTCCAACGGAGGGGCGCATCCGTCTGACCGGTCTCCAGGTCACGAACCCGGACCGGCCGATGACGAACCTCTTCGAAGCGGAGGAGATCATCGGGGACCTGATGCTGGAGCCACTGCTTCAGAAGAAGGTGGTGATCGAGCAGCTCACCGTGACCGGTGTGCGGTTCAATACGGATCGGGAGACGTCGGGCGCGCTGGAGAACCCTGACCCGGAGGCGGGGGTGCTCTGGCGACAGGTGAATGGGTGGGCTGACCAGGTACAGATTCCTGCGCTGTCGCTCGACAATCTGGGTGGCGCTGTCCGCACCGAGGCCATCTCAGCGGACAGCCTCGCCACGGTGCAGTACGCCCGGTCGGTGGTGACGCGTACGGACTCGTTGCGGTCGTCCTGGACCGCGCAGCTGGAGTCCCTCGACCCCCGCCCGCGGATCGACTCGTTGCAGGTCGTTCTGCAGCGACTCGAAGGGTTCCGCCTGACGCCGCTCAATGCACTGCAGGTGCCCGGACTCATTCGGGACGGCCGGCGCGCTCTCGATGGCGTGACCAGCCTTCAGGGGGAGATGCGGGCGCTCGGCGGTACCGTGCAGACCGGCTTCTCCTCCCTTGAGTTCGACCAGGGGACCGTAGATCGGCTGCAGGCCGAGGATCTGCTGTATGCTCGAAGCCTGCTCGATATCCCGTCGCTCGATGCACCTACGATCTCTCCGGCCCTGTTTGGAGGGACGGCGCTCGTCTGGCTCAAGCCCGTCCTCTACTGGGCCCAGGCCGCGGAGCGTTTTCTGCCTCCGGGGTTGGACCCGCGCAATCGTCCGGGAGCTGCCCGCGCACGCGCGGAGGGGACCACCTTCGACTTCCGCGAAGGGGCGGAGTACCCGGATTTCCTGCTCCAGCAGGGTGACCTCGGGGTCGTGTTAGGTGGCGATGACGCTGTGGCCGGCTCGTACACGGCTCGGATTCGAGGCCTGACGTCGTCACCCGCCCAGCTCGGACAACCGATGGAGGTCACGATCCAGCGCGCTGAGGGTGTGATGGGACCTGATGGCTTGTCGCTGGCCGCTGTGCTGGACCATACCGGAGGCGTTCCCCGGGACTCGGTTTCCCTGTCGATGACCGGGGTTGGACTCCCGCAGCTTCAGATCGATGCGTTTGGTGGTGTGCTCGACCTTGGCGAGGGGGCCACGTCGTTCTCGGTACTCCGGGAGGGGGATGAAATCGAGGCACGCATGCGCTGGATGTCAGACCAGCTCAACTGGTTGACCGAAGAGGTTGAGGCCGTCGCCACTCCAGAGATCGGATCGGAGGCCTGGGGGCGGGATCTGGTCCGGCGCACACTGGCCGGGTTGAGCCGGGTCGAGCTGAACATGGCGCTGGCAGGCTCGCTCGAGAGCCCGCAGCTGATCGTGTCTTCCAACCTGGGCGACGCGGTCGCGGAGTCATTGCGGCGTGAGGTTGGGCAGGAAATCGCGGCAGCTGAAGCGCGGATTCGGGCCGAGGTCGCGGGGCACATCCAGCCGCTGGTGGCTGCTGCGTTCTCTCAGGTGGAGGAAGTGACCGGGCTGGCTGACCGGGTGGCAGGGCAGGTTGTCGAGGTTGACGATCTGCGTTCGAGGCTGGAGGCTAGGATTGGGGAACTGGTGGGAGGCTAGCCCGCCTTCACCACCTCACGCCGAGTCGGCTCCCACAACGAGTCTCGTCCACCGCTGATCGCGCGCAGGAACGCGTGCATGGCGGCGAGGTTGCCCGCGACAAGATAGGCAGGCACCGAGAAGATCCTGGGGACCGATTCCGCCTCGGCCCGGATCCAGCCGATCGTCGCGAGCACGAGCAGGAGTAGCCCCGCGGCGACCATGCCCTGCGCCCATCGCTGCCCCTCCGTGGCCAGCACCGCCAGCGCCAGGCCCGCGGCTGCTGCACCCCACGGGAGGGCCCACCGGCAGACCTTATGACTGAAGAGCATCCACGCGAACCATCCTTGTCTGAACGGATTCATCAGGTGGCGCTTGAACCAGAGGGTCTGCATGCCGCGCGTGATGGTTCTGACCTTCCGCCGGTACTCTTTCCGTAGTGACGTGGTGCGGGGTACGTAGCACACTGCGTCGGTCACGGAGACTGGCCGATATCCGTGCTCTCGTGCGTGTAATGCCGCCGAGAAATCACGGGAGTATTGCTCTGGCAGTGGCAGGCGGTGCAGATGGCTGCGGATCGCATAGAAGCACCCGGAAGCTCCGACGATACCGGACACGGCGGTCTCCATGTCGCGAATCTTCATTTCGTATCCGACGTATCCCGACTCACCAGCGTTCGCGATGTCGTCGTCTGACCCGACGGAGACGTCTCGGCCGGAAGCACATCCGATGGTGGGATCGCTGAAGACTGCGATCAAAGGCTTGAGCGCGTGGGTTGCGATCCGGATCGAAGCATCGGTGTTCACGATGATCTCGCTGCTCAGCTCGTGCGCAGCTGCGTTCTCAGCCTTGTTCTTCCCTCCGCGCTCCTGCATGCGAAGGAGCCTCACGCCGTGATCGGCGTAGCGCCGAACGACATCGTCTGTCCCATCCTCCGACGCGTCGGACACGACCAGGATCTCCACGAGGTCACGCGGATAGTCCAGAGCGAGGAGGCTCTTGATCAGCTCCTCGATCTGAGCTTCTTCGTTGTAGGCCGGGACGGAGAAAGAGATGTTCGGCCACGCTCTCGTATCCTCAGGGAGTGGAATGGACTTCGGAGACGCCGACCCGATAATCCGCAACAGAAGGGGATATCCGACATAGGTATATATGACCAGGACAAACGCGGCCCCAAGGGCGGACAGAGCGATCGTTGTGGACATCAACTCTCCGAGAGCGAGCGGTAGATTTCTACGTGACGATCGACCCACGAGTCGATCGAAAGGTCGCGCTCCAGGCGACCTCGGGCGGACGTAGCCTTTGACGCGGCGAGGTCGCGATTCTGCAGGATTGCGGTCATCGCC
>JAKMDG010000504.1 GCA_022428035.1 Longimicrobiales bacterium | reverse complement strand
CGGACGGACGTCGGCGGCGAGCCGAACCGTCGCCTCCCCGGCCGCCGCAGCTCTCACGGCATCAGCCTGTGAACCCGAGACGACCGCAACCGGTACGCCAAGAGCGCTTCGGATCTCGCTTTCCATCCCCGGAAGCATCATGCCCGCCGGGGCCAGGAGGATGACGCCGGCCGCGCCACGACCTGCCGACACCGTCGCCTTGAAGTGTGGCTCAGCGCGCATACCACCCCCGTGCGGACCGTCGGGGTCACCCCACTCGAGCACAACGATCCGTCCCCCGATATCGCTCCGGAAGTAACGGTCCTCTTCCGCGTTTGAGGGATTACTCAGCCCATAGCTGCCAAAGATCAGTCGAGCCTCGACCTCCGAACTGGCGGAGAAGCCGAGGGGCACCCAGTCTGAGCCGACCTCAAGGGAGGTGCCATCAACCGTTAGTCGGTTGTTGGGACCCATCTCCGCACCTTTACGGATGTCAAAGGTGTGGAAAAATTTACCTTCTGTTCCTGCCGGCTCCAGCCCGACGGCTTCGAATTGCGCTGCGATGTAATCTGCGGCACAGTGTGCTCCCTCGGTTCCAACGGCTCGTCCCTCGAGGCGGTCGTCCGCCAAGAACCGTACATGAGCCATCGCCCCGTCCATCCCCTGGATGAGCGAGCCAGGCTCTGGGCAGGACTGGCCGGTGAGGCCACTGACCAGAGTCAGTGACATTGCCACTGTGAGTGAACACGTCCACATAGAGGAAGGGAAATTGTGACTCATCGGATGCTTGCTGGTTTGACCCTGACGGTCGTTGCGGTTGCTGGCTGCGCCTCAGAAGGCGCGAATGATACACCACAGGATACACCGCAGGAGGCTGCGGGTCCCGCTGCAAACCTCGCGGGAGAGGGCGTCGCACTCATGTACGAGGGTGAATCCCGACTCCAGAACATGCGTCAGCTGACGGCCGGTGGAGAGAACGCGGAAGCGTACTGGGCCTTCGACGGCTCACAGCTGATCTACCAGGCAAAGAAGCCCGGTACCGAGTGCGACCAGATCTTTGTGCTCGACCCGCACACGGCCGAAACGCACATGGTCAGCACCGGCGAGGGTCGGACAACTTGCTCGTACTTCTATCCATCGGGCGATGAGATCCTCTACTCCTCAACGCATCACCATGACGCGTCGTGCCCGCCGAACCCCGACATGTCCATGGGTTACGTCTGGCCTATCTACAAGACCTACGACGTGTTCGTGGCGAACGTGGATGGATCGAACCTTCGGCAGCTGACGACCGAGGACGGCTACGACGCCGAAGCCACGTTCTCGCCCCAGGGTGACCGCGTCGTGTTCACGAGCGATCGCAATGGCGACCTCGATCTCTACTCGATGAACCCTGACGGGTCAGACGTTGTCCAGCTCACGGATCGTCTGGGATACGACGGTGGCGCGTTCTACTCGCCGGACGGTTCCAAGATCATCTGGCGGGCACACTACCCTGAAGAGGGCAGCGCTGAAGCCGAGGACTACCTTCGTCTCCTCGATCAGGGTCTCCTCCGCCCCGGTGAGCTAGAGGTCTTCGTCATGGACGCTGACGGCTCGAACATACGCCAGGTGACCGATGTGGGCGGGGCCAACTTTGGCCCGTTTTGGCACCCGGACGGCGACAAGATCCTGTGGAGCTCAAACCACCATGATCCGGCGGGTCGCGACTTCGAGATCTACATGATCAACCTGGACGGCACAGGCCTGGAGCGCGTCACGCACTCCGAGGGCTTCGACGGCTTCCCGGTGTTCAGCCCCGACGGACGCTACCTCGTGTTCGGTTCGAACAGGAACAACGGAGGGACGTCGGACACCAACGTGTTCATCGCGGAGTGGGCTAACTGACGGACCAGGCTCGAGATGACAAACGGGGAGGTGCGCCTGAAGGCGCACCTCCCCTCGTCACTTCTGGGGCCCGGAGCGCGACGTCCTTCGCACCCCCGACAGCCCTCCCTCTACAGCAGGTCCAGCTGCGAGTCCCCATCTGCAGGTAGCGCCTGCGCAGGGGCTCCACCCCGACCCTCCGCCCGAGTCACTTCGACAACACGATCCCCGGACGTCACGTTAGCCATGCGCTTCCCGGCTGTCCGCCGCCCTTGCACCGGAACAGAGTCCGCAGCGGACCGAGTCACGGTTCCACCGGCAGTCACGATCATCACCTCGTCAGCCTCGACCACCTCGAGCGCGGCCACGATCGGGGCGTTCTTCTCTCCACTCGGTACGGCCAGATTGCCCATCCCTCCCCGATTCTGCAGAGGGAAGTCATGGATCGGCGTGCGCTTGCCCAGACCGTCTTCACTGACGGTGAGTACCGTCGCATCACGACGGATCATCAACATGCCAGCGACTTCATCGTCACCCTTCAGTGCCATGCCCTTCACACCCTGCGCAGTCCGTCCGACGATGCTTACCTGGTCTTCGGGGAAGCGGATCGCACGCCCGCCCCGCGAGAGTAGCATCACCTCCGCAGTACCGTCCGAGAGCACCACGTCCATGACTCCGTCTCCAGACTTCACGCCTGCAGCCTTCACCCCGCCTGACCGAGGGTGTGAGAACTCGGAGAGCTGGGTCCGTTTCATCACACCCTTTCTGGAAAGGAAGACCAGGTAGCGGTCCTGGGCTGTCAGCTCCTCGACCGCGATCATCGAGACGATCCGATCCGTCCGGTCCGCCCCTTCAAGCAACGCGTACACGGATTGTCCACGTGAGGCCCTCGCGCTCTCGGGCACATCGAGCACGGGCAGGAAGTGACAGTGCCCCTGCTCGGTAAACGCAAGAATCCAGCCCTGCGTTCGAGCGACGAAGAGTCGCTCGAGGTAGTCGTCCTCGTATCGCTCCATCCCCGCCAGCGCCTTCCCCGCACCGACGCGACGCCGGTACAGGTGCATGGGGATGCGCTTCACGAAGCCCTCGTGCGAGAGCGTGACTACGACGTCCTCATCAGCGATCTGCTTCTCGAGCTCGGGCATCTCGACCTCGGCTTCATCGTCGTCCAGCAACACGGTCCGACGCTCGTTGCCGTACTTCCTGACGACCTCGCCGAGCTCTTCGAGCATGATCTCGAGCTGGCGTTCCTCGGAGTCCAGAATGGCTCGCAACTGCGCGATCAGCGTTTCAAGCTCAGCGAGGCGAGCCTCGAGTTGGGTACGCTCGAGTGCGGTAAGCTTCGCCAGACGCATGTTGAGAATCGCATCGGCCTGGATTTCGCTGAGGCCAAAGGTGTCCTGCAGGCGCTCGGACGCATCCGCCCGGTCTTGAGACGCCCGGATGATCCTGATGACTTCGTCAATGTGGTCGAGCGCAGCAAGCAGCCCCTGCACGATGTGCCGCTCGGCCTCGGCCTTCTCGAGATCGTGCTGACTCCGGCGACGGATGACGTCGAGCCGATGATCGCGGAATCGCTCGAGGATCTTCTTCAGGTCGAACTCTTTGGGCTCACCTCCATCAAGTGCAAGGA
>JAKMDG010000503.1 GCA_022428035.1 Longimicrobiales bacterium | reverse complement strand
CTTCCTGGCTCTTCCGCTCGGGGATTTCGGTCACCTCGAGCACGATGCGACGGTTGGCCGCGTCGGACTCCAGCACTCGCAGGGCCAGTGCATCACCCGTGGCGTAGTGCTCCTCCAAGCGCTCCGCGTCATCCACACCGGAGCTCGACACCGGAACGAATCCCTCGATGTCATCGCCCAGGTCGACCACGACACCCCGATCCTGCAGGCGCGCAACCTTGCCCTCCGGCTCGACTCCAGCTCCAAACCGCTCGGAAATCGTAGGCCACGGATCATCCGAGAGCTGCTTGATGCCGAGGCTGATACGCTTGTTCTCGGCATCCACATCGAGGACCATGACCTCGAGCTCTGCGCCCTTGCTGACCACCTCGGACGGGTGCTCGACCCTCCGGGTCCAGCTCATGTCCGACACGTGAACCAGTCCGTCGATGCCTGCCTCGATCTCTACGAAGGCACCGAACGAGGTCAGATTCCGAACGATACCCGGGAGCTTCGTACCAGTCGGGTACTTCACCGGCAACGCCAGCCACGGATCCTCTTCGATCTGCTTCATCCCGAGCGAGATCTTCTCGTCCTTCGGATCGACCTTGAGCACCACAGCCTGAATGTCCTCTCCAATGGAGACGACCTTGGAGGGGTGCCGCACATTTCTCGTCCAGGACATCTCCGAGATGTGCACCAGACCTTCCACGCCCTTCTCGAGTTCGACGAAGGCACCGTAGTTCGTGATCGACACCACCCGCCCTTGGACGCGTGAGCCAACCGGGTACTTCTTGTCGATGTCCGTCCACGGATACGGCAGAAGCTGCTTGAGCCCCAGCGAGATCCGCTCGCGGTTCCAATCGATATCAAGAACCTTCACATCGATGTTGGCTCCGATATCGACTACCTCGGACGGATGGCCCACCCGGCCCCACGACATGTCGGTGATGTGGAGCAGACCGTCGAGACCGCCCAGGTCGATGAACGCACCGAAGTCGGTGATGTTCTTGACCGTCCCCTCTCGGACCTGACCCACGAGGAGTTCCTTGACGAGCGTCTCGCGCTTCTTCTCGCGTTCCGCCTCGAGAATCACGCGACGTGAAACAACAATGTTCCGGCGACGCTTGTTCAGCTTGATGATCTTGAACTTGTAGACCTGGCCGATGAGGTCCTCGATGTTCGGCACTCGTCGCAGCGCGATCTGCGAACCGGGCAGGAAGGCATCGACGCCCATCAGGTCGACGGTCACGCCGCCCTTGATCTTGCGGACCAGTGTTCCCTTGACCGGCCGGTCGGCTTCGTGCGCTTCTCGGATCTTCTCCCAGACGCGCAGGAAGTCAGCCTTCTTCTTCGACAGAACGACAACTCCATCGTCGTCCTCGAGACTCTCGAGCAGGACCTCGACCTCATCACCCTCGGTCGGCGCATCCTTGAACTCGTCGAGGGCGACCGAACCCTCGGACTTGAAGCCGAATTCGAGAATGACCGAGGCATCCGTGACACGCAGCACGGTGGCTTTAACGATCTCGCCCTCTCGGAAGGCCTGGAAGCTGCCGCTGAACTGCTCCAGCAGAGCCTCGAAGTCCGCCTGAGATGTCGTGAGGATTTCCTCACCGTACGGATCGTAATAGAGCTCCGGCGAATGCCCTTCGGGAATGTCCATCAAGGCGACAGCGGCAGCGGCTGCCTCTTCGGCTGCCTCGGCTGCGGCTTCTTCGGCCGAGATGGTCGTTACCTCACCTGTGAGAGCATCGACGATGACTTCCTCGCCCTCGGCGAGCTCATCGGATGGAGGTGAGGCTTCGGCGCCGGCGTCCGTGATTTCGGACTCGGCTTCGGGAGTCGCGTTCTCGTTCTCGCTCATTGCTCTCTCGCGCCCGCGTATCATGACCGGACGCTATGTCACCGGACCCTGTGATGCCGGGGCCGGGTTCGGGGGAAGGAAGAAAGACTGGTGTCTTTCCGAGATGGTGTCAGGACCGTTTGGTCCCAAGCGTGGGAAAGCTAGAAATGCCCACCCGGAGC
>JAKMDG010000477.1 GCA_022428035.1 Longimicrobiales bacterium | reverse complement strand
AACCGTGCTGATCAACTACATGACGTCGCAGATGGCCGCAGATCTCGGCAGGATCATGCAGCCCCGAGGCTGAGCCCCCGAAGGACGCTTGGTGGGCCGGCAGGCCCGTGCGGCTTCAGCGAACCGGCCCCGTCCCGCCGACCCGATCGTCGACCACGAACTTGTCGCGCGCCGGCATCACGACAGCAGGAAGTGTTTCAGCGTCCAGTACCGTGTCCTCCGGGACGATCTCGTTCATCCACAGGATGTAGGCGATCACGGCATAGACCTGATCGTCGGACAGGATACCCGGCGTGAGCTGGGGCATCGCCTTCCGTATGTAGTCGTAGAGTGTCGTGGCGTGCGGCCAGTAGTTGCCCACCGTGCGCGTGCTCGGGACGTCATCCCACTGCTCGCTGTCCACGAGGCGGTCGTTCGGCCCTTCCATTCCAGTGGGACCATGACACGCGACACAGTACACGTTGTAGACCTCCCGTCCCTGCGCGACGGAACCGCTGCCCGGGGGAAGCCCCTCACCGTCGGGGCGGACGTCGATGTCCCACATCGCCACACGAGTAGCCGATGCCTCAGTCCCGAACTCGAAGCGCGCCGGCGCGTGTGCCGGGATGCCTTCAGGAGTGCCGGAGACCGCAACCTCACCGGACGCTAACCGCGCGACTGCCGCGGTCTGACCGGAATCAGCACACGCAACGAACGCCGTCGAGGCCACGAGGAGGCAGGCGCCCCATACGACCCGGCTCATACCAGCTCTCCCAGTCCGAACGTAACCTCACCCGTGCGCGCGATCTTCCATGCGCGCTGATGGTTCTGGTGGTACGACGTGCGGGTACCGCGCGCGTCCCAAAGCTGCTCGACCGTGGGTTGCACGTACCCCGTCTCATCCGTCGCCCGACTGAGAATGACCGTGTCACGACCGTTCCAGTCGAACAGGTGACGAAAGCGGACCGTCGACTTCTCCATGATCGGCCCCTGCAAGGCGGCATCCACCCAGGTGCCTCCCCCGTCGGTGCTCACCTCAACCCTCGTAATGCGTCCTCGGCCGGACCACGCGAGTCCACGGATTTCCCACCAGCCCGTCTCCGGCAGTGCGTACGGGTACGACGGGAACGTGATCACCGACTTGGCGTCCATCGCCAGGCTGAACTGACGGACCGTCCCGTCTCCGAGCGGATCCGTGTACTTCGAGGTCTCGTCGCGGGTGTGGGTGGGTTGATCGGTGACCTCGATCCGTCTCAGCCACTTCACCGAAGTGTTTCCCTCGTAGCCGGGGTTAAAGAGGCGCAGTGGATACCCTTGCTCAGGACGAATCCTCTCGCCGTTCTGACCATACGCCAGCATCGAGTCCTCCATCACCTTGTCGAGGGGGACGCTACGGGACATCACGGCCGCGTCGCTGCCTTCTGCGAGAATCCAGCTCGCTCCTCGCCGTACCCCGACTTCCCGAAGGATCGTCGACACCGCGACGCCGGTCCATTCGCTCGTACTCAGCAGACCGTCCAGCGCCTGCACCGTCACTTCGGTCGGCATCCGATCCCGATTGTAGACGCCGCCGCCGTTGCCTGAGCACTCGAGGAACTGGATCCGGGACACCTGGGGATACCGCATCAGATCCGACATCCGGAAGACCATCGGTCGCTCCACCATGCCATGCACGAGGAGCTCGTGATCCTCGAGCCGGATGTCCGGAACGCCAGCGTGATGCCGTTCGAAGTGAAGGTCAGCCGGCGTGATCGTTCCCATGAGATCAGCCAGCGGCGTCCGAGAGGAGGACGAGAGGGCCTGAGCCCGGACGAGTCGTTTGGGCTCTTCGGCAGGGGCCCGACCGCCGAGTTCTGAGACCAGTTTGCCCGGCACCCTGGTCGGGTCCGAGGGAGCCTCCTGAGCGACGAGCTTGATCGCATCCGTCTGCGTCTTCACGAGGCCTGCAGCAATGACGCCGGAGGTCGTCGTGATCCAGGCGCGGCGTGAGAGTTTACTACGTCCGTCACGGGGCATCGAGTCGGTCTCCTCGGTCGGGGCACGAGCGGCGCGATCAACCTGATGTGCTCGAGCCTGATCGGCCAGAGGGCCCCGAGCAACGATGGCACGACGCAGTAGACCGAGGCATTCACGCGTTGGCAACGGTCTGCGAAAGTGGACGGAGGCGCCCCCGCGAAACAGATTCACATGCTTAGGTTCACCGTCTCAGAGTATCTGACCATGCGTCGATGTCTTGCCGCCGCGCTCCTCGTAAGCGCCTTCATCACCCCTCAGCTCGAAGCTCAGGACGTTGATCTCCCGCCGGACTTCGACGACCCGATGCCCATGCATCACGACGGTCGTGGCCTGGGACCGTTCGCGCGTACGATCACGACATCGTCGCAACAGGCGCAGATGTACTTCGATCAGGGCATCCAGTTGATGTACGCCTTCGACCCGAACCTCGCCGCTCGATCGTTCCGGGAGGCTTGGAAGCTCGATGCCGATTGCGCCATGTGTTACTTCGGAGAGGCGTGGGCCTGGGGCTCGTATCTGAACGGCCCCATGACGTCCCCCGACGCGCCTCGTGCGTATGCCGCAATCCAGAAAGCGCTCGAGCTGTCCAGTGACCATGCGTCCGATGTCGAGCGCGCGTTGATCGAAGCGATGGCCATTCGATATGAGCAGGAGCACGACGCGGACAGACGACGTTCACTCGATGAGACATGGGCCGAAGTCGTCAACGCTCTCTACGAGGAGTATCCGGGCGACCTGGACATCGGCTTTCTAGCCGGCGAGTCGCTCATGCTGCTTCAGCCGCGACGAGGTACCTGGGATGTCAACAATCCCGAGGTACAGGAGATCCACCGTGTGCTGGAGTCCGTGCTGGACCAGGACATCACTCATCCGGGCGCGTGCCATCTGTACATCCATGCTACCGAGCCCACCCAGGAACCCGGTCTGGCTGAGGGTTGTGCAGACTACCTCGGGCAGTCGATCCCCGGTGCGAGTCACATTCAGCACATGCCCTCGCACACGTACAACCGAATCGGTCGATGGGGCGATGCGGTTCGGGCGAATACGGATGCGTGGCACTCGGATCTGAAAGCCGCTCATGGCGAAGGCTTCGCGATCTATCCGTCGCACAACCTGCATATGTTGCTGTTTGCCGCCTCCAACGATGGTCAGAGTGCAGTCGCGATCCAGGCGGGACGGGATTACGCCGATCTCATGGACGGCGCCACCTTCTACGAAGCCTTGACCATGGTTCGCTTCGGTCGCTTCGACGACATCATGGACCTCCGAGAGGCGCCCGAGGGCACCGTCTTCCGGGGTCTCTATGACTTCGGTAAGGGCTACGCGCACCTCCGCATGGGTGACGAGGGCACAGCACGCTGGTATCTCCACCTCATCGAAACCGCGATCGAAGAAGATCCGGACGACAACTTCCGCGGCCACTCAGCTACTCAGCTTCTCGGTGTCGTCGGTGCGATTCTCGAGGGTGAGATCCTGCGCGCAAATGGTGAGCTCGAGCAGGCGATCGAGGTCCTACGTGCCGGGGGTGAGATCGAAGACGGCCTGCGTTACGACGAACCAGAGCCCCTGCCCTTCTCCATCTACACGTGGCTGGGAGATGCCCTCAACGAGGCCGGGCGGTACGAGGATGCGGAGAATGCGTTCCAGCACGAACTCCGCAAGCACCCTCATAACGGTTGGTCGCTGTACGGCCTTGAGCATGCGCTGCGCGCTCAGGGCAAGACCGCCGAAGCGGACCAAGTGAATGCGGAGTTCCGGGAAGCATGGGCCCGGTCCGACACGTACCTGAGAGGACCGATCTTCTAGAGCCAGCCGGAAGAGACACCCTCTTCACGTGGGAGGAGGGACGTCGGACTGAACGCAAACGGGGCGGGCCGTCGTATCACGATAGCCCGCCCCGAAGTGCGTCTGTACCAGGTGCAGCTAGTCGTCGTTCTCGTCTTCTTCGTCGTCCTCGTCCTCGTTGCCGTCTACGTCCTCGTTCGGACGCCCTGCGGGCCTGGGTGGTGCGGCCGCGGATCCGATGAGGGGGCCGCGCACCGGAGCAAGCGGAACTTCGCTACGCGCGGTCTTCACACTCTGGATGAGTCCACGTCCCATCGCTGCCAGAATGATGGAGGCCAGCACATACTTCACCGCCTGCCAGAGGCCTCCGTAGAGCACACCCGCCTGAGCCTCAGCTGCCGCTAATTGGCGGACCTGAACCACGTCGAGCATGAAGAGGGCAACCGCGAGCATAAGCACGAGAGCACTGACTGTGAGTGCGGCACCCACTCCACGTGCGAGACCCAGATCACCTTGCCAGAGTGCCGTTCCCGCGATGAGAAGGAGCCCCAGCGTCGGCGTCTGAAGGTACCCCGCCCCGAGACCCAGGAACCCGTACCGCCACGACATTTCCGTGACCCGAAGCGGCCACACCGTCGTCGACAAGTCGATCACCGCATGCAAGATCAGTGCGAAACCGAAGAGGTAAATCCCACGGATCAGCCAGGGTGAGACGTCATCGGAGTTCATATCGGGCCAGGTTCGGATTCGTGAAAGGCGACAGACACACAGGACTTATCTAGGGTTGAATGGTTCGGCACGCGAGCGTCTCGTCTCGCGCGAGGTTCTCGGCCCACTGCGTCCGGCGCTCATAAGCAGGAGCGCGGGCGCCACACAGGGTTGTCCAGCAATCGATCACATTCGATCGCCGCCCGAGAGCTGCGATCGCCTCACCTGCATCAGTCTGTGTGGCGCGACCACCCACAGACCGAACGGGATGTCTGGTCACTCATCTGCGTCCTCCGATGAGTCGAACACGGGCCAACTCCCGAACCGTTGGGAAAAGTGGCGCTCAACCTCCAGCACCAACCCCAAACCCGCACCAACCCGATCGCGGGCTTCGGCCACGTCCATGATCAACTCGGTCGACGGTCCCTGAGATATGTACGCCCGCTCGAGCAGCACCGCCGCTGCGCGAAGCAGTTCGTCACGATCCGCATTCGCGTCCTCGAATACCCGCAATGACGCCTCGATGGCCGCCCTCGCGGCATTCCGACCCGACTGGCCGCCGAACATGAGGAAGACGGGTCCACCGACGACGCCCAGGACGGCAAAGAGCATCATGAACGGTGTGAAGAAAGACAGCAGGGGCAGCGCTTCGACAACCGGGGGCCACACCACCAGGACCAGGACCCCCGCAATTGCGGCAAGGCAACCGACCTGACCCATAGCGGGAGGCAGCGGGGTTTCGAGAAGCTCCGCGCGTGCGGCCTCGGCGATCGCCAGCTCCTCCAGCGTCAGCTTCATCGGCCCAGTCGAAGGTTGCCTTTCCACCACTGGGCCTCACCTGCGGAGAGCGGCCCCATACGACCACGCACAGAGTCGAAGAGTTCATCGGGATCGTAGACCCGCCCGGAGCGCACCACTCGGAAGCCGTTTCGCGTATCCGTGATCGTGGACAACGGGTCGCCCTCCACAATGAGCAGGTCCGCGTATTTGCCCACCGCTACGGTGCCGAGTCGCTCGGATACCCCCAGGGCCAGGGCTGCATTTACGGTACCTGCCCGAAGCGCATCAGCATTCGGAAGGCCAGCCAGCACCATCGCATGAAGCTCCCGATGTGATCCGAATCCACTCCAGAACTCACCCCAGCTCGGGTGGTCCGTCCCCAGCGTGAGCTGCCCTGAGCCACCGGCGTCGACGAATGCCTTCACCGTCTCGCGCTTCACATAGTAGATGCGCTGGAACTGATCGAGGGGCCGGCGCGGCAGCTGCGACTCGACGACCTCGCGGGCGTACGGGGTCAGGAATCCCATCTCGTCGGCCCAGTAGTCGAACACCACGGGCTCGCGATCCGCGAAGTATCCATACGCGGTCAGGGTGGCGTCGAAGAAGGCACCCTGATCGATGAAGAGACGAGCCTGGTCGCGAATCATCCGCGCAGTCTCGGCATCGTCGAGATCCAACACCTCCAGCGAGGTATATGCCGACTGGTCGGAAGACAGGGCATCTCCACCGAGGAAGTGCTCGATGCGGTCGATGCCCATGAGGATCGCGTCCCGGGGGTTCACACTGCGCCGGAAACCAGAATCCAGGTGGCCGGTCACGGTCAGCCCGTGCTCGTGGGCCACCTCGATGACCACTTCGAGTTGCTCGGGCCGGACACCCTTGGCCTTGAATCCTCGCGCACCAGCCAGCGCCCAGTGCGTCGCCTCTCGCCGAATGGAGTCCGGTGTCATCGCTTCGTGCGACCAGCCCGGACGGGCCGTCCCCCAGTACGGTCCAGAGCTGTAGATACGTGGACCCGGAATCTCGCCCGCCGCGATCCGCTCCCGTCCCCGGCGAGCCTCCACGGGATCCACTTCTCCGGCCGGGAAGGTCGAGGTGACGCCATTCGCCAGAAAGAGCACGGGGTTCACGGTGTACTCGTCCACACGCCCCTCGCCGAACAGATCGACGGCGTAGTGCGCATGCAGATCGAACAGACCCGGCATGACAAAGTGACGCGAGTCCAGCTGAAGGACCTCGACACCCTCCACCGACGTGTCGAACACGCCCATCGCGAGGATCGTCCCGTTGCGGACCAGGATCCCCGGATTTGGCCGGGCGACGTCTCCGGTTCCGTCCCAGAGTCGACCACCGATGACCGCCAGGTCACCCGCTCTAGGGGCGACCTGAGCGGCCACGTCGTGGTCCAACCCGGGCACGGCGTGCGTGAGGCTGGCGCCAACCAAGAGAGCCACGAGAGCCAGAGATCTGGAACGAAGTGTCATTCGGTGATTACCATGTGGAATGCCTTACTACGAATACGAATGTGCCGCAAACGGCCGGACCGTCGAAGTTCGACACGGAATGAGTGAAGAGCTCACGACCTGGAGCCAGCTTGTCGAGCGCGCTGCGGTCGATCCAGGGGATACGCCGGGGGACGCGTCCATCCAGAGGATCATCAGCATGCCCGTCGGCGTCACCAGCGGCAACGCCGACGCAGGCTTCCAG
>JAKMDG010000444.1 GCA_022428035.1 Longimicrobiales bacterium | reverse complement strand
ACGTGGTCGAGCCGGCCGAGTTCGGGATCGACTTTCATGCAGGCTCCGACGACCGTACCAATCTTCCGCAGGTGCGCGGGAATCTGGACGATGAGGAGACGCGTCGCCTCGCGACTGCCTTCGCATCTCCCCTCATGCTCCACGCAAAGACAATTAAAGGCTCACTGCGCGAGGCCGCCCGAAAGCGCGGAAAAAGGATGCTTCTTTTCGAGGGCGGTGAGCCACGACGCTTCAACCCGGGCCCTGTGCAGGCGGGATCGGACGGAGCCCTTCGCGTACTTCATGCCCTCGGCATGATCGACGCATCCACGCCGTCCATGATCGAGACTGCAGAGGCACGTTCCACCAAATGGATCCGTGCTCCCCGAGGGGGGATCTTCCATCTCGACACGCATCTCGGGGCCCGTGTGACCCGTGGGGACCTGATCGGCGTGATCAAGGAGCCGTCCGGCCGAGGCGGCCGTGAGGTGCGATCCCGAGCATCGGGGATGATCATGGGGCACGCGGTAAACCCTCTGGTGCATCAGGGCGACAGCTTGGTACACGTCGCGGAGATGTAGTGAGTCGAGACATCTCCTTCCGGCGTCCTGCGCTCGTAGCGAGGGTCCGGGTCCGAGCACTATTGCTCGGAATCGCTGGTCTGACGGTAATGGCCTGCTCACCCAGCGAGGTCTCGCGCGGGTGGGAATGCATCGCGCCAGCCAACGCTGGCGGCGGCTGGGACCTGACCTGTCGATCGGTCGGGCAGGTTCTCGCGGACCTCGGTCTCGCACCAGGCCTGGTGCGCACGACGAATGTGCCAGGTGCGGGCGGTGGCGTAGCGTACGCGCGAATAGTCGCACAGCGATCGCGTGACCCGAACGTCTTGATCGCGGCCTCACCCTCGACAGTGCTGCGACTTGCCCAGCGACAGTACGGAAGTCTTGCAGAGACCGATGTTCGCTGGGTCGGGGCACTCGGTGCAGAGTACGGCGTCCTTGCGGTAGCGGCCGACGCTCCCTGGAATTCGCTTGACGACCTGCTCAATGCGTGGCGACAGGACCCGGGCTCAGTCGTCGTCAGTGGCGGCTCTGCGGTCGCCGGCCAGGACCACATGAAAGTGTTGCTCCTGGCTCACCGCTCGGGAATCGATCCGCGACAGATCCGATACGTCCCGTTCGATGGCGGAGGCGAGGCGATGACCGCGCTCCTCGGCGGCTTCGTTCAGCTGTTCTCGGGAGAGGCCTCCGAAGTGGAAGGCCAGGTCGCAGCGGGTCGACTGCGGGTTCTCGTCACACTGGCACCCGAACGGATGGAGGGACCACTCGCAGAGGTGCCCACCGCTCGGGAGTCCGGAGTAGACGTAACGTGGGTGACCTGGCGAGGCTTTTACGTGCCTGCGGAGATCGGCGAAGAAGCCTACGCCCGCTGGGTCGACGTGATTCGGCAGGTCGGTGAATCCGACGCCTGGTCCGATGCCCGACGGACCCATCGGCTCCAGCCATTCTTCCTCGTCGGTGAGGAGTTCTCCGACTTCGTCTTCCGGCAGATCACCGACTTCCGTGACATGTCCCGTGAGATCGGACTGATCCAGTGAGGGGTGAGGGGGCCGAAGAGATTCACGCATCGGGGCGTCACGATCGGATCGCCGGCAGCATCCTGGCGCTGATCGGGCTGGCGACCGGTCTCGAGGCGGCAACGTTCGACGTCAGTTTCATGACCGACCCGGTGGGGCCGAAAGCGCTTCCACTTCTTGTCGCGGTCATCCTCTTCGGTGCCGGCGCTGGGATGTTCACTCGGCCAAGAACACGAGTCGAGCTGCCGCCCGCCGCTGCCGCACGGAGGATGGTGTTGGCCGGTCTGGCCTTCCTCGTATACGGGCTCCTCCTGCCTTGGCGCGGCTTCTTCCTGGCGACGAGCCTCGTGGTCGCCGTGCTGGGGCTCCTGTTCGGTGGACCTCGGCGCGGAAGCGCCCTCGCCGGACTGAGCCTGGCCGCGACTCTGTGGCTGCTCTTCGTCGTCCTGCTTTCCCTGCCCCTGCCGATCGGTGACCTGTGGATTCGCTGAGTCACCTCATATCGGGATTCGGCGTCGCGCTGCGCCCATTCAACATGCTGCTGGTGGTGGGCGGTGTCGGGGTGGGGACGTTCGTCGGCATGCTCCCCGGCATCGGCCCGATCAATGCGATCGCCATTCTGATCCCGGTGACGTTTGCGTCTGGCATGCCGCCCGAGTCAGCGCTGATTCTCCTGGTCGGCATCTACTACGGGTCTCAATACGGCAACTCGATCAGCACCATCCTCCTGAACGTCCCCGGCACTGCCTCGGCAGTGGTGACCGCTATCGACGGGCACGCCATGACACGCGACGGCAGGGGTGGTCAGGCCCTCGCGGTTTCCGCAGTCGCATCGTTCGTCGGCGGAACCCTGTCGATCTTCGGACTCGTCCTCTTCGCCCCCGTACTCGCAAGCTGGGCCATCCGCTTCGGACCGGCTGAATACTTCGCTCTCATGGTGTTCGCCTTCTCGGCGCTCTCGAGCTTCGCCGGTGCAAGCCTCTCCCGAGCGGCAGCCTCCACGGCGTTCGGGCTCTGGCTCGCCACAATAGGCCTCGATCCGAACAGTGCGATTCCGCGGTACACCTTCGGTCAGATCCAGCTTCTCGACGGTATGGACTTCGTCGTCGTCACCATCGGCTTGTTCGCTGTGAGTGAGGTCTTCCAGCTTCTGGAAGAGTCAGGGGCCGGGCAGGCGGCCGCCACGATGTCCGGCCGGATTTCGGTCTCGATTCGAGACCTTATCGCAAATGGCTGGACCATGCTCCGGGGAAGCGCGATCGGTTTTCTGGTCGGAGTACTCCCCGGCGCCGGGGGCACCATCGCATCATTCCTCGCGTACAGCACGGAGGAGAGACTGACGGGCCCGACGGGTCGATTTGGACAGGGCGATCCCCGGGGCGTAGCCGCCCCGGAGTCGGCGAACAACGCCGCGGCGACGGGCGCGCTGATCCCACTGCTCACACTCGGCGTTCCAGGCAGCGGCACGACGGCGGTCCTCCT
>JAKMDG010000428.1 GCA_022428035.1 Longimicrobiales bacterium | reverse complement strand
TGCCCGGATACCGCAGGCAGGTTACCGCCACCGGGCATATCGTGAAGAAGGGCCTTGAGGTCATGGCTCGTCGTTGCCGCATGCGCCGCGCCGACGCGCCGCTCGAACTCATCCACGTCCATGACATCGTTCGCGAAGTGCTCCATCAGCGCATCGATGGTCACGTCTCGCGTATGCTTCAGTGGGGCTCCCCCCCCATCCGTCCCCTCGGCCATCGTGGGCTACACCGGTTCGAGTCACCGCGCTCGCCGGAATCTACAGTGTCTGACGTGCGACCCGGTACCGATTCCATCAAGCGGCACACAGAATACGGAGCCCGGTAGCGCAACCATCATCAGCCGTTCATTTTGTCGGACCGTTTCTGTGCCATGTAAGGAGACCCTCCATGCGGTCACACATATCCAGATCCACCCTGGTCTTTGCCCTCGCTCTTGCATTCGGCGTAGCTGGATGCGCATCGAGCGGTGGTGGCCCCAATCGTCCTGCCGGTTCGTCGTCAACACGAATCGTCCGAGCGGAGCTGGCAACCCTGCCCGATATGGATGCTTTTCTCGCGATCGAACGCCTCCGTCCTCGTTGGCTTCAGTCCCGCGCTGGCGATGTCGTGCAGCTCTACATCGACGGGTCTCGCCGCAGCAACGTCAGAGACCTGCAGTCGATGCGCATCAGCGAGGTCGAGCAGATGGAGTACATGAGCGCGAGTGACGCGACGACACGCTATGGAACCGGCCACGCCGGTGGTGCGGTTCTCGTGACCTCTCGACGCTAGCTAGCCCGCGCGAGGTCGGTATGGCGCCGGGCCGTCGTTGGTGACGGTCCGGCGCTCAGTGTTTTTGCGAGGGGCACCTGGCGTCTACCCGACCAGGTTGCGTGCAAATCTCTCGAGCACGTTCGTGCATGTCGTGATCTCCCCGACATCGACCCATTCGTCATCCGTGTGTGCCTGCTCGATGCTTCCGGGGCCATAGCAGACGGCTGGGACTCCGGCCTCATTCAGGAAGGCGGCGTCGACCCATGCGGTCATTCCCTCGATGACCCGCTCGACCCCGAGCGTGTCTCCTGCTTCGAGTAAGCCTTGAACCAGCGGGTGCTCTGACGCGACCTCTGTCCCTGGCCGCTCAAGGGTCATCTCAAGGGATGCTGAGGCGGTCGGGTGCGCCCGGAGTATGTCATCGAGCACCGACTGAAATTCGGCTACCACGGTGGTGGGTCTCTCTCCCGGCATCGTACGCCGTTCGAGCAGCAGTTCACACTCGTCAGGATAGACAGACTCGGCGTTTCCTCCACGGATGGTGCCTGCGTGGAACGACCCGTACCCCAGCAGGGGATGGGCAGGCCGTGACCTGAGCTCATGGGCGTACCCGTCGAGTGCGGCCAGATAGAGTGCGGCATGCCGGATCGCGTCGACGCCGATGTCCGGACGGGATCCGTGAGCCGCAAGCCCTTGGAAGAGGGCCTTGATCCAGACAAAGCCTTTATGGGCGGGCATGACGCGAAGGCTGGTTGGCTCGCATACGACGGCCAGGTCCGCCACTATGCCAGAGCCTGACACGAGGTCCGCCATGCCGACGCTGGCGTGCTCCTCATCTGAGGTCAGCGCCACGATGAGGTTAGGTCGGGGTCCAGCCGTAGAGAGCCGATGCGCCGCGGCCAGAATTGCAGCATCACCGGCTTTCATATCGCAGGAGCCCCGACCGTACATCCGATTGCCTTCGATTCGCCCGGCGAACGGATCGACCGTCATGCCGGTGACGCCGACGGTGTCGAGATGCCCGTTCAGGAGGAGTGTCGGCCCTGTGCCGTCCAGTCGACCTACGACATTGGGCCGGCCCGGTGCGGGCTCCGTGAGCGAAGTATCGAACCCCCAATCCTCGAGCAGTTCCGCGCAGGCGCTCGCAATGTGGGCCTCACCGGCTCCTCCGCTCTCGAGGACCGGATTCACCGAGGGAATGGAGACGAGCCAGCTGGTCAAGGCCACGGGGTCTCCGCGGCGGACATCCTCAGCGAATCGAGCCGTACCTGTGTCCATGTTCGTATATACCAAGGTGAATCCGGAGAAAGTCTCGATAGTACATCGCACAGCGTGTGCACGCGTCGATGCTGGGTCCACCCCGGTTTTGTTTTCATCCGGAGGAGGCGTCATGAAGAACTTCGCGATCGGGCTGCTGAGTGCAGCCGCTCTTGCGACGACGATCCTCCTGGTGCGCCAGCAGAAAGAGGAGTCCGAGCTCTCGCGCCTGATTCCGGCCGGTGAGACTCAGTCCACGATTTCGCTCGAGCGCATACGGGAGCTTGGCCTATAAGGCCCTACGTCGTGTGATACAAAAAGAGCGGCGGAGGCCACATCGCCTCCGCCGCTCTTTGATTACTCGGGTTGCCCGCCCGATCGGCCCTACTCGAAATGGTCTGCGTTCTTCTTCGTGAAGTTCGTCCACTCGTTCGGTACGTCTGTATCGGGGAAGATCGCCTGAACCGGGCATTCCGGCTCACAGGCGCCGCAGTCGATGCACTCGTCCGGATGGATGTAGAACTGATCCTCACCCTCGTAGATGCAGTCGACGGGGCACACCTCGACGCAACTCGCGTCTTTCGTCTCGATGCAGGGCTCGGCGATGATATACGTCATGGAACCAACGTGTCCGGATGAGGTCGTCAGGCGCTCAGAAGCTCTACAGTTGCGCCGCACGAGGCAAGCATGTTCTGCCGGCCCGGCCTGTCTGTAGGGAGTCCGCCCGATGCGCGTATGGTACAGTGTACGACTCGCTCGTAAGGTCGCCATGCAGCCGGAGCTCCATTGCTCGACCGGAAGTCCCCAATTCTCGTCTTCTTGACCGTGCTTGCGCTCGGCACCCCGGGCGTCGCGGCCAGAAGTGCATCGGCGATCGAGGTTCAGGCTCAGGTCGACAGCGGTTCGGCCAGTGGAGTTGTGACCGGGATGGTATGGGACTCGATCTCGCACAGCCCACTTGGAGACGCAGCGGTCTTCCTCTGGGATACGTCCTACCGAGGCGTTTCAGACGCTCAGGGGCGGTATCGGATTGAAGGAGTCCCGGACGGGGAGTACAGTCTCCTCTTCTTCCACACGCGACTCGGGGAGATGGGCGTCTCACCCGGTCCAGTGCCGGTGTTGATCGCAGGTGCGCCTGTCGCGGTAGACCTCGCTACGCCGTCTCGGGAAACGGTGTTTCGCTCGCAGTGCCTGCTTGAGACCCGTCCGTCCGATGCCGCCGTGGTGGCGGGCAGAGTCTACGACGGGGGCGCGGACGTGCCACTGGGAGGGGCGCTGGTAACGATCTCCTGGGAAACCGATGAACGGGCGAGGTCGGCCTCCACCCGTGTACGCTCTGGAGCTGATGGATGGTTCCGCGTCTGTGACGCCCCGACGGACCGACCCGTACTGGGTGGTGTCGATTTCGTCGGCCGACAAAATCGGCGCCGCGAGCTCGATGTGCGAGACGGCTATGTGGCGTCGGACTTTCCACTGTATCCACTCAGTCCCAGCCACATCAAAGGGACGCTACGGGATGCATTGTCCGGCGCCGCCATCTCAGGCGCAGTGACGTGGATTCGGGGTACAGCGCTTACGACGCTCAGCGACGGTGGTGGGCACTTCGAGTTCGATGACGTGCCGCCGGGCACCTACATGTTGATGACAGAGCACATCGCATACGGGACCAAGATGGACACCCTGGTCGTCTCCACCGGGCAGCGGCTGCTGGTGGATATGCGGCTGGATACCCGACCGATTCCGATCGCCCCCATTACCGTGTCGACGGAGGCGCCGCCCGTCGAAATGGCGAGGCGTCGGGGCGGCATCGTGGTGACGAGAGACGAAATTGACACCGTCCGACAACGCTCGCGAGATGCGTCTGACATCCTTCGCTCACTGCACCTTCCGGGTGTGATCGTTCGCCACCAGTCGAATGGTGTGATCTGCGTGGGGTATATCACCGGCCAGGTGAAGATGAATCAGACTGGCTGCGTGGAGATGATGATCTACGTCAACGACGTGCGTGCCACCGATCCTGATCTTGCGCTCCGGCTCCCACCTGAGAGCATCGAGCGGATGGTGATCTACAAGCCGGTCGAGGCCGGCAATCTGTTCGGGCTCGGTGGTGGGAACGGTGTCTGGGCCATCTATACGCGCGGCAACTGATCTGACCCGTGGCCACAGAGCCTGATCGGCTCAGCTCATAGCCGCTTCGCGAAGGTTCGGACCCAGTGGGCGTATCGCGTCGCGAGCCTTGGATGGACTCTCGCGGCGAACGGGAGCCATGCTTCGGAGACCTCGAGATGGGTGTCGGCCCAAAGGTCGACGAGATCGTCCCGCATGTGGAGGTGCCGCACGTGGTCCAGGCGTTCGGCCAGGGCGGCTAGTGCCAGCCCCGGGCCGAGATGGAGCAGTCGTTCCACGAGACGTTCACTGCCCGGCATCGGGATACTCTGAAGTGTCTCCCACGCGCTCGCGCCAACGAGCTCCTGAATGTCCTCGGGAGGAGGTTGCAGCGCCAGGTCGACCGACTCGTGGAGTGCAGCGAGGATGACCACGATCGGGTCGACGTGCTCGACGTCATGCAGGAGTATCAGCGCTGAACGACCCGGGTGTAACCAGGCCGGATGGTGGTCATCGTCAAGTGTTGCGATACGGCTCTGCATCGCCATGGCGAAGCCGCGGACGACGGCCTCCTGTTCCTGGCTGGCTACCGCTCGGGCGCGGAGTGCGGCACGCAACGAGCGAGCCATCTGCTCCGCCCGACCTGTCAGAGCGTAGCGTTCTTCTCCCACTCGACGTCGCCGTTTCCGTGTCGGTGATTCTCTAGTCTGGCCAGCGTAAAAAGGAGATCCGACAGCCGATTGAGGTACATGAGCATGTCCGCACTTACGTCCTCCCTGGCCGCGAGATGTACGACCGTGCGCTCAGCCCTTCGGCACACAGTGCGTGCGACATGCAGAGCTGCCGCGCCGGCGCAGCCTCCCGGCAGGACGAAAGCTCGCAGCTCGGGCAACTCGGCGTCCGCCGCGTCCATCCATGCTTCCATTTCACCGATCCGCTGGATCGGAACGGACGGTACGTCGGGTCGAGTCCGGCCGTCACGGGCGGGTGGGGTCGCCAGCTCGGACCCAAGGGTAAAAAGGTCGTGCTGAAGTAGCCCGAGTCGAGCCTGGATGTCAGGGTCGACAGCTTGGGTTGCGGCCCACCCAACAGTGGCGTTGAGCTCGTCGACCGTTCCGTAGGCGGCCACACGGGGATGGTCCTTTGCGACTCGCCCTCCGCCGAACAGCGCTGTCTCGCCGGCATCGCCGGTCCTCGTATAGATCTTCACGTCATCGAAGCTTGGTCAATTTGCGGATGCTCTGAGCCTTTTCGAGGAGCGAGATGGTCCGGTCTGCCGAGTCCTCGGGCTCGGGCCTGAGAACCTCGCGGATGTCCAGCAGGATCTCTAGCTGCAGTTGGTCACGCTGATAGTCCATGTCGAGCGCCTCCATACGCTCGGAGTCGCTCGCAGCCTCCGCTGCGGCAAACGCGGCGCGATACACATTCTCGAGGCTCTGCAGGACACGGTCCCGGCTGCGCATAACTTCCCCCGGATCAGATGGCGGCCAGAATCCTCGCTCCTGGGCCAGCGTTGTAGTATCCCCAGACTGCTGCTCGAAGTTCTGCCAACTTGCCTTCGAAGTAGTGGTCGGTATCTGGCACGCGCACGAGCGTGAGGTGACTGCCGAGCGGAGTGAGCGCTCGCGCCACCTCCTCCCCTGAGCCGAACTCGTCATTCTCTCCCTGCACGACCAGGATGGGCTTGTCCGCCCTCGACAGATAGCTGTAGTCGTAGCGGTCATCGAGAGCGACCGGGAGGCCAATCCCCAGGAGGCCAACGACCCGGTGATCGTCTGAGCCGACCGACAGACCGACCATGGATCCAAACGAGAAGCCGCCGACCACGAGGGGTAAGTGAGGATACTCTGACTCCAACCAGTCCAGTGCTGCTCTCAGGTCATCCTGCTCGCCGATACCGTCATCGTGACTCCCGGTGCTGGTCCCGACCCCCCGGAAGTTGAAGCGCAGGGTGACAAGCCCGGCGTCGTTGAAACCCTGTGCCGACCTGTACACGGCTTTGGTGTGCATCGTGCCCCCGTGAATCGGGTGCGGGTGACACACAATTGCCGCGCCACGGAGAGAACCGTCGGGCTCTTTAACGCGAGCCTCCAGGTGACCGTGCGAAACTGGGATCTTGAGTGCGCCGAGGGCCAAGAGAATATGTTGGGCTGAGGCGGAAGTTTACGTCGGACGCAGACTTACGGCTGTGGCGTGAAGCGACGAACAGTTATGTTCTCCCAACGAGCAGGATGGGTCAAGGCAGGAGAAAACGCCATGCATGCCTCCGAGGTCACGCCAGAGATCGCTGCGAACGCCAATGAGTTCTACTGGGGCTCTGATCGCAGCGTGAACCAGATCGCAGAGGATCTCGATCTGTCAAAAGGAGCACTCTATGCAGCGCTTGTGCCTCTGCCGAGTGGCAATGGATGTCCGTTGTGCGGGGACGAAGTCGGATGGCCTAACAGGACTGCCCGTGATCGGGATCAGTTAGGCTGTCAAACGTGCGACTGGTCTGGAACCACAAGTCAGACTGTGACGTACAGCGCAGACGATTCTACGCTCGATCGTCCTCACGAGGCCGTTCTGATCGCAGAGGACCGCGATGCACCGGTCGTGCCCTCCGCTCCGCTGACTACGCCCAGGCTGAACATGGTTGCTGGGGGTGCCATCCTCGGTGCTGCTGTCGGCCTGGCGCTGGTGCTCTGGGCGCGCCGCCGTTGAGCCTGGTCATATGACCGCGTCAACACATCGAGACCCGCGGAGCGTCATCACGCCGGATGCCTTCGAGGTCGCGGAGGACTTGATCGGCGTGCCCCTGGCATCGCCGCGCCGAAGGGCGGTGGCGCTGGTGATTGACGCCGTCCTCATCGGGCTCATCACTGCAGTGACGAAGAGTTTTTCCCTGATTCTAGGTGTCGTGGCCGCCGCCTTTTTCGTGAGGGCAGGCTTCAAACGGACGAAGGTCCGGAACAGCGTCTTCGGACGAGCGATGCGCTTGTCCGTTGGATGCCTGGGGATTGTGATCGCGATTGCCACCGCGTCCTTGTGGTTCGTTTTCGGGCCCAGCTTCGGGAGAGGAGGCGCTCCGGACGCGCGTGAGACCGTTTCAGCGGTGGCGACATCAGTCGAATCCGTGCTGATGGGCGTCGAGGCGCTGGGCTTCGTCGACGACCTTGCCTCAGCCCAGTCGATCGAGGAGGCAGAGACCACGGGCCGGGCTCTCGTGACTCTGGCCCGGGAGCGTGGTTGGAGTGAAGGGGGCGTGCGTGAGGCGCTGCTGGCTATGATGCCTGAGGATCAGGCATGGGGTTCCGAGTGGCCGGGTGTTGTGGATCGTCTGCTTGCAGATGATGAACAGCTCGAAGGCCTGGAGCGGGAGGTCGAGACGACAGATGATATCGAGTCTCGGGTGGCTGCCCTGACGGAGAGCGAGGCGTTCACGACCTATGCTCTTCTCGCTCAGGACGATGTCTCCGACCCGGCGTGGATTTCAGCTCTCGAGGCCCGATTGGGACCGATCCTGGCGTCGGATACAATGGGCGCCCTGCAGGCCCGTTCAGATCAACTCGCACAACAGCTGCAGGCTGTAGAGCATGATCTGAGGGAGGCTGAGGCTGAACTTGAGGAGTCTTCGAGTGGGGGACTCTTCGGGTGGGTTCGGGCCCGGCTCGACGAACTCGGGTTCGGGTTCGGTTGGGCTGCGATTTACATGAGTGTGTTTCTCTCCTGGTGGAATGGGCAGACGATCGGTAAGCGCATGATGGGCGTCCGGGTGGTGCGGCTCGACGGTGAAGCGATCACGTGGTGGACTGCCTTTGAACGGGCGGGTGGGTACGCGGCGGGTTTTGCTACAGGGCTGCTCGGCTTCGCTCAGATCTGGTGGGATTCGAATCGACAGGCCATCCAAGATCGAATCGTCGGGACGGTCGTAGTC
>JAKMDG010000442.1 GCA_022428035.1 Longimicrobiales bacterium | reverse complement strand
CAGGTCCGGAACTCGACCTGAACCAGCGGGAGTCCGGCCAGCTCATCCAGTTCCTGCACGGAGGGTATCTCGCCCCCCGTCACGACTTCCCCGGCGTCAGACAGGAAACGGCGACCGCCCGGTCACTCGGGGGTGTCCAGGCTGTGCTGCACCTTGTGCTGGGCCAAGTGGGAGAGGGTGCAGTAGACGGCAAGCAGGACCGGGACGAATTCCGTCAGCCGCATGAACAAGCCCTGCAGGCGCTTGCCACCCCAGATCCAGTCCGCCTCGCTGCAGGCCACCGACCGCTCGAGCTCCTTGCTGCAGGCGACGATCCGCGGCACGACGGTCACGATCAGCCGCCTCCCGGCAATCCTTCCTCCTGAATGAACTCGGCGAAGGCGCGCGCCTTGACGGCGAGGCCGTCACGCGTCAAGTGACATGCGTCCACATACATGTCGTCCGTGATCCGGAGGTTGCCTGTCTCCATATATATGCAGTTGGAGAATTCACCCGCGCAACGCTTGATGATCTCCAGATTACGGGCGTAAGCCTGCTCGAATGCGGGGAACTGCGCACCAAACCCCCTCTGCACATTGGTTCGCGAAATGACGACCTTCACTTCGTGCGCTGCACATATCGCGAGCATGCTCCGAATGTTGTTACGAAAGCCGACGAATCGCGCCGCTGCTATCTCCTCGTCCGGCCTCCAGTACTTCGCGAAGTTCCAGTGCTCAGGCACGATGTAGCTCGGCTCGAAGGCCTGGCGCATCCCGACCTGCCGCAGATACATCACGACCAGCAACCGAGCCGTCGCCGAGTTGAGCAGGTAGTTATGTTGGCGGAGTGCGCTGGCACGAGGAGCGGTCCAGGCGTTGCGGTCATGGCTGTAGTCAGCCTTGTAGTCCGGCAGGAGGGTCGGGTGGATGTCGTTGAGCCCCAGGTGCAAGACCACCAGGTCTGGATCAAGCGGCAACACCCTGAACTGCAGCGTCGCCAAGGCCTCGGCGCTCGTCCCCATGGGTAGGCCTGCATTGATCACGTCAACGCTGACGCCCGCCTGCTCGAGCAGGCGCTCCAATTGGCTCGGGTATGTGTAGGCAACGTCCTTCTCCGACCACGAGTAGGTCGTCGACCCGCCCATGCACACGATTCGGCAGCAGTCTTTATCGTCTGGCAGCTCCGAGGACCGGAACCCCAACGCATTGTGCTGCTGCATGCCGTGCGCCACATATCCCGGCTTCGGCATGTAGAGCGAGAACGGATGCGGGACGCAATTCTGGACGAGCAGCGGGCTCTCGGTCTCCGATCGGAGGTCGTCGAGGACCCGCCGCTCTTCGTCCGTAAACATCCAGTACCCGAGCAGACCTGAGCACACCTCGATGAACAGGACGCCGAGGACCACGGCCCCCACCTTGAACCACGCGCGGCTCTTCGCGCCCTGCCTGTGTGTGTCTGCCTCGCCAATCATGAGATCATCTTGCCATCACCATAACAGCCTACGCCTGGACGGTGGCGACGCAGCGGACGCGGCCAACGCAGTCCGCCTGCGCAATCGTCGCAACGCCGCATGCTGGTGAAGAGCGCCGCGCCGCCAGCCCAGGCCGTGCAGCGAATCGGCGCCTCACCCAGCGTTCCAGCCGGCGCGACCCCGTCGGGCTCCACGATTCGCGCCTGCCACCATCCCGTCAGCCCCATCCAGGGCGAGCCCAAGAAGCTCGGCCACCGCGTTGGCAAGACAACCATCGCGACCACGCGCGAGGACAGCGGCGTCCAACCAAGCCCGGACCGGCCGACGAGCTGGAGGACCTTCCTGAAGGCGCACGCCGATGTCATCTGCGGTGCCGACTTCTTCACCGTGGAGGTGTGGACCAAGCGCGGGCTCGGCACCCGCTTCGTGCTTCTGGTCATCCAGCACGCGACGCGGCGAATCGAGATCGCCGGCGTCACCACGCACCCGAACGCGGAGTTCATGTCCCAGGTCGCGCGCAACCTCACCGACCAGGTCGACGACTTCCTGCGCAGACAGCGATACCTGATCATCGACAACGACTCGCTGTTCACGAAGCAGTTCGACAGCATCCTCGACGCAGCAGGTGTCACCGTCATGCGCACCGCCATCTAGGCAACGAACATGATCTCGTTCGCCGAGCGGTGGGTGCAATTGCCGAAGCGCGAGTGCCTGAGTCGGATGATCGT
>JAKMDG010000363.1 GCA_022428035.1 Longimicrobiales bacterium | reverse complement strand
CCACAGGCCGACCACGCCCACCATACACGCTATACCAACCCCCACGCTGCGATCTCCCCTCAAATGGTATGGGACTTCTCTGGCCGCTAAGCTAGCCAAACACGCTCGGTCTGCGCAAAGGGCAAAGCGCTCTGGACCCTCCAACGAGTGTGGCGCATAGCGGTGCGCCTTTGTAGTGTATAAATGACGGGACACACCGCCACTCTTACACGATGGAGTTCTCTATGCACCTTCCGGCACATCCGTCTCACACGGGTTTTACACTCGGCGCGATGGGACGGCTCGCCTTGGGCTGCCTGGCCCTGCTGCTGTCCAGCTGCGGCAGCGACGGAACCACCAACTCAGGAGGAGAACACTCGTTCGAGCACGTCCCCGAGCGCTATCGCGCGCTGGCCGAGACGGTGCATGCTCAGCAAGAGCGCTGGGCGTCCAACGGGTTTTCGACCTATCAGTACACCTATCAGCGCTCGTGTTTTTGCGTGCCCGACTGGACGCGCCCCGTCGTCATCGACGTGAAAGACAACCGAATCGGGCGCATTGTCTACGAAGACGACGAGGCGCCCGTCGGCCCGACCTACTGGAAAAGCTACCACACGGTCGACGAGCTCTTTGCCCTAATCGACAGCGCCCTGGTCCGAGATGCGGCCCAGGTGACGGTGCAGTTTGACGAAGCGCTCGGCTATCCGACTCAGCTGTACATAGATGAAGACCTGCGCATCGCCGACGAAGAGCTCGGCATCACGGCGTCCGACGTGCGCTCCCAACCCTAACCATTCACCCTGTGAAACGACTATGAGCAACCATCCCCCCTACCGTCTGCGCCCCGAACAGGGCGCCGCGCTCGAGCTGAGCCTACCCGCCACAGACACCCTCACCGTCGCAGCCCATGTGCACATCCCCGTCGCCCGCGCCGAGGCGCTGCAGCCGCTCGTTTCGCAGTGGCGCCCGCAAACGGATTTTAGCGCCTTTGCCGCATACGACGCCGGGCACACCGACGGGCTGTCTACAAAGGGATACTTCGGCGCCGTCTGCGACGGACGCTACGTCTACTTTTGCCCCGTGCGCGACCACCAGGACCGCCACTCGGTCCACGGACGCGTGCTGCGCTACGACACGCAGGCACCCTTCCACAGCACAGCGGCCTGGGCCGCATACGACGCCGGGCATACCGACGGACTGCGCACCGTTGGATTCTACGGCGGCGCCTTTGACGGGCGCTACGTCTATTTTAATCCGCGCGACGACGGGCACGGCCACCACACGCGCCTGCTGCGCTACGATGCACACGGCGACTTTAGGGATCCCGCCAGCTGGTCAGCACACGACGCAGAGTTTCCTCACTCCGGTCAGGGTCTGGCCTTTGACGGACGCTACCTCTACTTCTGTCCCGGCTACACGACGGCGCCCGACGCCGATCGGACCAATCCATCCGCCTCGCTAGACGACGAACCCAGCGGACAGATCCTGCGCTACGACACGCAGGCCCCGCTCAAAGACGCGCAGAGCTACCAGGTCTTTGACGCCGGTCAGCTCTCACCGCAGGCCACCTGCTTTGACGGTGCGCTATACGACGGACGCCACATTTACTTTGCCCCGCTAACCAGCGGTCTCGTGCTGCGCTATACCGTCGGTGGCGACTTTGCCGACCCAGCCAGCTGGCAAACGTTTGACGCCCAACCGCTGGGCATGCACATGAACGTCGGCCTGGTCTTTGACGGACGCCACGTCTACTTCTGCGCCTACGGCAACAGCCGCATGCTGCGCTACGATACCGAAGGACCGTTTGACGATCCGGCCAGTTGGCAAGGCTATGACGCAGCCGGCACGCAGGGACTCGATACGGGGGGATTCGACGGTGGCTTCTTTGACGGGCGCTACGTCTACTACATGCCCTTCACCCGGAATGCTGAACCGGGCGAGAGCGTGTTCCACTGCAACTGGCTGCGCTACGACACGGCCAAGGACTTTACCAATCCAGCCGCTTGGGACGCCCACGACGCCAGCCATGTCGACGGCATGCACACCACGGCCTACAACGCCGGCGCCTTTGACGGGCGCTTTATTTACACGGCGCCCTGGCGCGGCGATAGAGACGGGGAGCACGCCCACGGCCGCGTCCTGCGTTACGATACCCTCGGAGCCGACGGGGCGTTCTCGCTGCGCTTTTGCGATTTCGGTCACAACGGCGGCCTCAACGCCGCCCTGCTCGGTCCGAGCTTTGTCGTCAACACCGATGGGGGACCGGTATCCGTTGCCGCACATCGCCCCTTGGACGCAGGCGACCACCAC
>JAKMDG010000037.1 GCA_022428035.1 Longimicrobiales bacterium | reverse complement strand
GTGGTTGTACTTGTCGTCACTCGACCCACTGTCGACCGGGGCGATGTAGCGAGGGGGGACCTGCTCCGCCCAGTGACTACCTCGACCTGAGCCTCGCCTCCAGAGCCGGGGACCGCGCCTCATAGCGCTCCGACACCGCCCGACCGAGCGAGTCGCCTGACGCCCAAGGCTGCGAGTGGGCGCGGAATGCCTCGATCGCTCGCGGAGTTTCCGAAGCTTCTTCATAGAGGCCACCGACAAGCATGCGAGCCCGAAGCTGATGAGGAGCGGCATCCCGTCGATGAGTGTGCGCAGGCCAAGGGTATCCCCCGAGTGGATCCGCTCGTAGACACGGTATAGCGTGGGGGCCACTCTGGCGCCGTCCCTCGCCACCTGCTGGCCGAACGGCGCTCGACTTGGGTCACCCGCGAACGCGAGCGACTACAACTCGATCATGCGCACCGCCACCTCTCTACGAGAGACAACGTTCTCCGAAAGGCTAGTCCGAGCATTGGCTTCGATGTACTCGCGAGCCCATGCCTCATCACCGACCAGAGCGGCTGTGTAGGCCGCATTTACGACGCGGGCCCACGCCGTGGCCTCGTCGGCCTGCCCCTCGATGCGCACTGCTTCGAGCAACGCCCTGCGAGCGTCCCCATGCCTGCCTTCCCAGTAGGCCATATGCGCGAGGGCCACCCACATACCGGCCCGCGAAGTCGCCGGGCGTAGCGGATCTTCGACGGCGCTCCGCGCCACCGCACGCGCCTCGCTCACAGCCCCGGAAAGAAGCAGTGTCTGAACACGCCGGCTCGGAAGCAACTCATGATCCGGGTACGCCTGCTCGAATCGGGCCAGCGTCTCTGCCGCTCCCTCGATCCGGCCCAGAGACAGTGGCGTGTCGATGAGATTCCGGTATGCCGTACTCGACGATCCCGGCATCTCGACCAGACGTCGGAAGACCTCCTCCGCGCGTTCCGGCTCGCCCATGAACAGGTACTGTATCCCGAGGTTGTTCAGCGCCCGCACGTTATCCGGATCGAGCTTGAGTCCTCGAAGCAGGGCCTGCACGGCGCGCCTCTGATCCCTCTTCACGATACTGTAGTAGCTCGCCTCTACGGCATGCCGCTCAAGTTCGCTCAGGCGGTCCCGATGCTGAAACGCCTGGCGCGCCGCCTCGATATGCAGGGTTTGATCGGCATTATTCTGCTGCGCGACCGGCTTGCCCCCCGGTGAAGTGGTCCGCAGCGCCGGATCTTCCGGCCTGGCAGTGGCTGGGCGAGCGACAGTCACCGTCGGGTGCGAAGCGTGCGGGCATGTGACTCCGAGGCCCTTCTTCGTACGTCACACCCGAGAGACCGGGGAACGCTCTCGCGCACCGAGGGTTCTGGCGCTCCATGCGATGCCTATCCCCTCTCCGTTCTGCCATCCTGACCAGCCTCATGCTTTTGGCGGCAGGCACCGGGAATCCTCTGACAGGCCAGATCGAGGAACGCGCGTCTCGGCCCGATTGGCGTTTCTTCTTCAACCTCGGTGGTGGGGGGATCTCCGGCGACTTCTCGAAGGCGCTCGAGCAGCCAAGAACCGGGGAGTTCGGCCTGCGCCGTTCATCCGGGCACTGGCGGTTCGGCGTGGGCGTGAACTTCGGCTCCATGATCCTGGAGGCCCCATTCGAAGATGAACTCGAATGGGGGTACCAGCGGACCTTCGTCTCTGCGGAGCGATTGCTCCGAACCGACACACCCCTCCGACCCTCCCTGGGTGTGCAGGCTGGCGTGGCCCGCATGCACCCTCGCAGCGAGCTCTTCACGCTGAACCCGCTGCCAGGTGACTTCGAGGTCGGAGACAGTCCGACACCCGCTTCGAATGGCGTTTTCGTGGGCCTGCTCCCGGGACTCGAGTGGCATGCGTCCTCGTCGGTCGCGCTGGAGACGTCTGTCCTTGTGGCATGGCACTCGACCAGCCAGACCGACCTGTCCCCGGTGGCTCAGCCATCCGCGACGACCGGAATCGACTGGTAATTCCGACTCGGCCTGAACTGGACGGCAGCACCCGGGCCGAGCATCAGCGCGTGGGGCGTAGCCCCGTCGTGGGGCTGGGCCATCGGGGAAGCGGCAGCCATCAACTTCGGTGCGTCCGCGATGAACGAGTACGTCCGCAACGCCAACTTCAACCAGATCAGCCCTCGAAGCTGGTGGAGCAACATCGGTGACGGCTTCACCTACGACGACAACGAGTTTCTGACGAATCAGTATATCCATCCGTTCAACGGCTCTCAGTACTTCAACGCCGCACGATCCAACGGGCTCACCTTCTGGCCCTCGTATGCTGTCGCCCTGGGTGGTGCGCTTCAGTGGGAACTGGCAGGCGAAACACACCCGATGTCGTTCAATGATCTCGTCTCGACAGGCATTGGTGGCGCGGCGCTGGGCGAGACGCTGTTCCGGTTGTCGTCTATGGTGCTCGATAACGAGGCTACCGGACCCCGTCGCGTCTTCCGCGAAACCTCGGCCTTCTTCCTTGATCCGATTCGAGGGCTCAACCGGGTCCTTTCCGGGCGCGCGTGGGCGGTGCGCTCGAATCCCGAAGACGCAGCTGACACGAATCCAGCCGGGCAACGGAACGAGTTGAACATCGATTGGAGACGGCTCTCGGAGAATTCGCCGTCGGGTGCCGATGCCTCGAACCTCGGCTTCGTCGAGTACTACCACGAGCATGGTGATCTGTTTGCCAACGAGCGCCATGGGCCATTCGATTTCTTCACGCTCGACGCGCAACTCAATTTCGGCGACAAGCGTCTGATCGGCGGACGATGATCG
>JAKMDG010000306.1 GCA_022428035.1 Longimicrobiales bacterium | reverse complement strand
GTGGAATTCCTTTTGAGCTTGGGCTGCTCCGGAATCACTACGTTGGCAGAACCTTCATCAAGCCCGATCAGAAGGACCGCGACTTCGGCGCGAGGATGAAGTACAACCCGGTCCGGGACGTACTGGCCGGACAGCGCGTAGTTGTCGTGGACGACTCTCTCGTCCGTGGTACGACCAGTCGAAGCCTGGTGCGCATGCTGAAGGCGGCCGGAGCTATTGAGGTCCATTTCCGTATCGGCAGCCCGCCGGTACGGCACCCGTGCTTCTACGGGATCGATATGCCGACAAGAGGGGAGCTGATCGGGTCCGGGATCGAGATCCCGCAGATCGCTGCGCAGCTCGGTGTGGACTCGCTCGGATACCTGTCCCTGGAGGGCATGATCGATGCGGTCGCCGAGGCCGGCCCGTATTGCACCGCATGCTTCTCGGGTGACTACCCTGCTCCGCTGGTCGATGTAGACAAGGGGCTGGCTTCTAAGGAAGGGCCTGCCGCGAGTCGACTCTAGACAGGTCGTGCTCGCGAGAGCTGGCCTGACCACGTCTCGCGTGTCCCCTGCCCGGGACCGTAGAATCCTGGCTCGGCTCTGATTCGTCGATCAGAACGGATCCTCACGACTGCAAAGGTGCCCCATGCGCGTGTCGCCCCCGTCATACGTCCGCTGCATTCTGTTCACGCTCCTGATCGGCGCCGTCGGCCCGGCCCGCACCTCCGCGCAGGCCGTTGTAACGGCCCCTGAGGTCGACGCCCAGATCGACCTGTTCTCGGCATGGATGGAGGGGCAACTGGAGATCCGTGGCCTACCGGGGATTGCCGTCGGGGTCGTCTCCGGAGACGACCTGGTCTGGGCCCGGGGCTTCGGCCATGCCGACATCGACGCGGATCGGCCCATGGAATCGAACACGCGCTTCCGCATGGCATCACACAGCAAGCTCTTCACGGCGACCGCGATCATGCAGCTCCGAGAAGAGGGAAGGATCCGACTCGACGATCCGGTCACTGATTATCTGCCCTGGTTCGCCTACCAGACAGCGTCACCCGACGACCCGCCGGTCACCATTGAGCAACTTCTCACCCACAGCTCCGGCTTGCCCCGTGAAGC
The DNA here is from genome assembly GCA_022428035.1 of Longimicrobiales bacterium. Classification (GTDB taxonomy): domain Bacteria; phylum Gemmatimonadota; class Gemmatimonadetes; order Longimicrobiales; family Gaopeijiaceae; genus UBA2589. Next base: position 3,763 of record JAKMDG010000306.1, on the reverse strand, counting down.
CGGGCCCCACTGGACGGATTTCGACTTCCCTACTGCAGACGAGGTTCGCGCACTCATACAGGATCGCGTCGCCCCATTCTCTCCGGAGGTGCGTTGGAAGTACTCCAACCTCGCCTACACGATCGCGGGCATGGTGGTCGAAGAGGTCAGCGGAATGAGCTGGGCCGATTACCTCCAGCAGAACATCTTCGATCCACTCGGGATGGGTGCATCGAGCGTGGATCTTCCGGACCCGATGATGGCTACGGGATACGGCCGCAGGATGCCGGACGGATCGCGTCAGGTCTTTCCGTTTGTGGACGCGCGAGGCATGGCGGCAGCGACCGGCCTGACCTCGAGCGTCGAAGACATGGCGCGCTTCGTATCGGCGCAGTTCCGCAAAGGTGCCCGTGGCGGTGACCAGCTATTGAGTACGGCGTCGCTCAGAGAGATGCACCGTGTGCGGATGCTCGAGACGACGTGGACTCGGGGCCAGGGGATCGGGTTCAGCGTCCAGCGGCGGGACGGGACGCTCTACGTTGGTCACGGGGGAGGCTACCCGGGCTACACGACCAACACGACAATCCAACTCGACTCTGAAGTGGGCGTGATCGTTCTCACGAACACCAATGACTCGAACCCCTCCCAGATCGCCCAGCAACTCATGGAGACCGTGGGTCATGCGGTTGCTGCTGCCACCGCTGTGGAGCCCGAGGTGGTTGCGTGGGATCCCGCATGGGAGCGCTTCGCCGGTACTTATCGGAGTCGGGGCGGGGAGACGCGCGTACTGGTCATGAACGAGCGCCTCGTGTCGATGAACCCGTGGTCGACCAGTATCGGTGAACCGACCTACCTCGAACCCATCGGGGACGGGACCTTCCGCATGATCGCACCCACCGGCGGTGGCCCTGTGGGTGAGGTCGTGCGCTTCGTTGAGGAAAATGGGGCGGTAGTTCGCATGGTGACCGGCGATTCGTATTCGGTTCGCGTGCGGTGACGGAGGCAACCGATGTCCGGCGCGAACGGAGCGCTCATGGAGGCTGACGACAGCTTCATTCATGCACTTCCGAAGGCGGAACTGCACGTACACCTGGACGGGTCTCTGAGGCCCTCGACCATGTTCGAGCTGGCGCTCGAGCGAGGGGTACAGCTCCCGGCGTCAACACCGGAGCAGCTCAGGTCGTACATGGTCGTTCAGAATGCGACCAGCCTCGTAGAGTACCTGGAGCGCTTCGAGTTGACGCTTTCCGTCATGCAGGACACCGAGGCGCTGGAGCGGATCGCCTACGAGCTGGTACTCGACCACGCTGCAGAACATGTCCGCTGGGTCGAGCTACGCTTCTGCCCGCAGCTGAACCGTCGCCTAGGCCTGACCCTCGACCAGGTCCTGGATTCGGCGCTGCGTGGAATGCGCCGAGCCGAGGCGGATGTGAACTCGGGAGCCAACACGATCCACTCCGCGATCATCGTGTGTGGTCTGCGATCCCACAACGCAGCGGTCACGTCGGAGACGGCCGAGGTCGCGGTGGCGTACGGGAACCGCGGTGTCTGTGGTTTTGATCTGGCGGGGGCGGAAGCCGGTCATCCAGTCGCTGATCACCGGGATGCAGTGGATCGTGCCCACTCGGCCGGGCTTCCCATCACGCTGCACGCCGGTGAAGGCTTCGGGCCCGAGTCAATCCAGCAGGCGCTCGATCTGGGACACGCCCGCCGGATCGGCCACGGCACGAGGCTCCATGAAGACCGGGCGCTCCTCGACCGGGTGGGCGACGACGGGATCCCACTCGAGATCTGCCTCACGTCAAACGTTCAGACCGCGGTCGTTTCCTCCCTGGCCGAGCATCCAGCGCATCGCTACCTGCGCGCCGGGATCCCGATCTCGCTGGCGACGGACAACCGCCTCATGTCCGGGGTGACGCTCACGGACGAATATCGGAACGCTCGAGACGCCCTCGGGATGACGAAGGACGAGCTGACCGCAATCGCGCGCACAGGGTTCGAGCACGCATTCGTGGATGAGCCGGTCCGAGCTACGATGCTCGAGGAATTCCAGCGCCGGGTTGCGGCACTGGCCTGAGGACAGGTCCAGGAGGCAGGTCTCCTCCTGTGGCTCAAACGTCTCAGCTTGATCCACCCGCGTGATCGGCCGCCAGCATCTCCTCGGACAAGGCTACGAACTCCTTCGAGCCCATGTAGATCGGGACGCGCTGGTGCAGTCCTGTTGGCGTGATGTCATTGATGTCCTCGGTCCCCGTACTGGCCCGCCCTCCCGCCTGCTCAATGATCATCGCCATGGGAGCAGCTTCGTAGAGTAGCCTGAGCTTCCCCTCGGGCTGAGCCTTCTCCGGGGGATACATGAACAGTCCGCCCTGAAGCAGCGTCCGATGCACGTCGGCAACCATCGACCCGATGTAGCGGGACCCGAAACCACCCTCATTCTTCAGATGGCTGACGAGCTGCTGCTGTCCTCTCGACCACCGGGTGAAGTACGCTTCGTTGACCGAGTAGACCTTCCTGGGGGGCTCTGGCATCCGCATGTTCGGGTGACTGAGGATGAACTCGCCGATCGATGGATCGAGGGTGAAGCCGTGCACCCCCGTCCCTGATGTGTACACCAGCATGGTGGACGAGCCGTACAGGACATATCCGGCAGCGACCTGCTTGCTGCCCGGCTGGAGGCAGTCTTCGAGCGTACCCCGATCACCGGAGGTGATCTTCCGGTGAATGCTGAAGATGGTACCAATCGACACGTTTACGTCGATGTTGGAAGAGCCATCGAGAGGATCGTAGATCACGACGTACTCTCCCGCGGGAAACTTGGCCGGGATGGGGATGAGCTCCTCGCTCTCCTCCGAGGCCAGACAGGCTACGAGTCCCGTGTGATCCAGGGCTCGGTACATGACCTGGTTGGCGAAGACATCGAGCTTCTGTTGATCCTCGCCATGGACGTTCTCTTGTCCGACGGCACCGAAGATGTCTACGAGGCCGGCCTTGTTGACCTCACGCCCGATGACCTTCGCTGCCAGTGCGATATCTGAAAGGAGACTCGTGAACGCGCCCGTCGCGTCCGGGTGCTTCCGTTCCTCGTCGACGAGGAATCGCGAGATGGTGACGACGTGGCTTTCTGGCTGCACGGATCCTGAGCGTGAAGTGAGTTCGGCTATCTGAAAACTACTGCGGACAGGGCACGTCACGGGAGGAGATCATGATCGGTTCGGGGTTTCCACCGACCGATCATCCCCCCGAGCGCATCAACGCATGGGTGAGAAGTCCGCCGGATCCAGATAGACGCGCTCCAGCCCCGAGATGAGTCGGCCATCGCGCTGCGACTCTTCCGCCACCGCCTGCCACTCCGGATCCTCCAAGAACGCCTTCCAGCTCGCATCCGCCGCGTCTCGGGAAGGATGTGCCAGAAGGTAGATCAGCGTGTTCTCGGAGTCGGGGGCATCCTGCGGTATCCAGTAGCCCACATTCTGCATCCCATGCTTTTCGAAGATCCGCATGGTGTGGTCCCGGAAACGGGTCAGGAGAGCGTCGTGCTTACCGTCAGCAGCCGTATACGTCCTGAGCTCGAATACCTGTACCGGCTGTGAGTCCTCAGAGGCCGCCAGTGCCGACTGGACCGCAGTGCTTACCGCAATGCCGGCCATGAATGCGGCGGTCGTCGCAGTGATTCGAATCCAACGTCCCAACGGTCGTCTCCTGAGCAGGCGGTCTAACCCGTCCTAAGCTGCCCGGTCCCCGTCCCGCCCGCCAGCGCTCACCTCATGGACTGCACGTGGGC
>JAKMDG010000296.1 GCA_022428035.1 Longimicrobiales bacterium | reverse complement strand
CAGGCGACACCGACGAGATGGGACGCTCATGAGGGGGAGGTTCTTCTCCAAACCAGTGACGACGGAACGCTACCGGCGCGTCCTGGTGGCGTACATCGATCAGAACCCCGTCGTCGCGGGGATTGTCCGCCGGACCTGGCTCTATCCGTGGGGAAGCGCGACGCACTTCGCCTCAGAGCGGTCCGTGCCCTGGCATGAGCGCGCCTGGGTTCATTCCGTCGTGGAGGAGGTCAGGGAGGAGGGCGAGGCTCTCGGGACCACCTACCGCCGTCGCTTCGGAGGGTCGCTCCAACCGGGCCTTACAGATTGGATCGAGCAACGGCTCTCCTTCCGCGGAGCCTCGGTGCAGGCGCTGGACGACCTGGTCAACACGGCTCCCGAAGGGGTCCTTGACTGGATGCGACGCAATCTGCTCGCCGACGGTCACCTGGTCGGCGAACCGGTGGGGAGCCTCAAACTCGTCGATGACCTCGCGAGGGAGAGCCACCTTGAGCCGACACGCTTGGGAGACCAGGGGCGACCCATCAAGGTCGCGTGGGTCTTCCGCGTCGCGATGTGCCGGCTCCTGGCGTCGGCTTCCTGGAACGAGATTGGGAGCCAGACCGGCCGGCCTGCGTCTTCGTGTGCGAGCTCGTTCAAGCGTCACCATGCTCGATTGATCGATGGACACGAGCCATACAAACAGGCCGCGGCTCGTGTTGGCGCTCTGGTCGCTCAGGCGGTCTCGGGCCAGGAGTGGACCACCGGGCGTTGTGCGCGATAGTTGCTACGACTCCGTACGTCCCTCGGGTAATGCAGGGGAACTCCCCACCCTGGGCCTCGCCGCCGGCCTGTCGGGCCACGAAGTTCAGCCGGCGCTCTCAGGGAAGGGACGTCGGCGTCGATCGGGGCGCGCTGCGGTGGCCCTGGGGCGGCGGATCAGGCGAAGTGGATAAGCGATCCAAGCTGCCACTTGGCGGAGCCGGTGGCGCTCGTCGACGTGCACGAGGACCTGTTCATGGTGCAGGCGCGGGATACGGTGCCGAAGGAGTTGATGCACTCGTGAGCGGCGGCGCAGAGCGCTGGTGAACGACGCGGCCCCCGCGACTCGATGGAGTCGCGGGGGCCGCGGTCGTTCTCGAGTCCGCGACGTCCCGAGGAACAAGACCGTCAGCGTAGGGTCCACGCGAGACCGCGCGCCTCCTGAAAGCGGAGGTCGATCTGATCCTTGAGCGTCGGCGCCAGCGACGTGCCGACTTCCTGCGGGTCGATCCCTACGACCGTCTCTCCTCGGCCCTTGAGGATCTCGACGACCTCGGAGAACTCCGGGAACTCGTCGACCGAGAAGGTGTACCTCCGATCGCCATTCAGGAGACAGTGCATCCCGGCTGGGACGTCGAAGCGGTCCCCGCCCGAGTCCGGAAGGACGATCGTGAAGTCACCGCGTGCATCCAGGATCGCGGTGACGCTGGCAGTGAGCAGGACGTTCGCTGCGCGCGCCTGCTCGATGGCGCTTCGCTGCGGCATACCCTGTGTGTGAGCACGTACTTTGTCCAGGACAGCGACCCGTTCGGGTAGATCCTCGTCCGACTCCAACTCCTCGGGCCCGCTCTCTTCCTCGACCCCCTCGTCCGTCGGCCGTGGGCCGACTTCGTCCGGTGAACGCGACGGTCCCGGAAGAGCTGGCGCCGGCCCGAGTTCGAGAGCATCGGCGACCGTGTCGACCGCGCGACGGTCGACGGAGGCTCCGTCGGCTTCCTCCCGGGGTGTCGTATCCATGAGCCTCGACGCGATCACCGCCGCCACGAGGACGGCAGCGATCGCGAGCACGAGATTCCTCGACGAGTTTCCTCTCATCGTTCGACGAATCGCTTCGGCGCCGTCACTCGCAAATGCAGTCGATTGCGACGTGAATCATGGCGACCTGCTGCCCAGTCGCGCAGTCCTTCACTCGAGAGGTGAAGAACGGCGCGAAGTCCGGGTTGCACTTCGCCTTGAGAACCCCAGGCCTGGTGTAGTTCTGCACCGCGGGCGGAAAGCTGAAAGGGCCCGCCTCGGTCTCCACCGTGAGGCAATACTGCCCGGGATTGATCATGGCGTAGGTATGGAGGAACTCCAGCTGGCAGAGTTCACACGTCGCCTCGCAGTCGTTCGTCGCGTTACCCGGGATGACGTTGGTGATGAGGATCGAGAAGACGCCGTCTCCGGGGGGAATCCCGCCCGCGCTGTTGTGGACGACGATGGGCATGCAGAAGTCCGGACATTCCTGGGCCGAAGCAGTGACACTGAGGACGCAGGAGCACGCGAGCGCGACCAGGGACGAGATCGAACGAGACGCGATCATGGGTGGATAAGCGATCCAAGCTGCCACTTGGCGGAGCCGCGGATCTCGGGGGGTGGCTGAGAGGGAAGAGAAGGGAGGGGCGTGGACCGCCCCGGCCGAGGGCCCGGCCAAGGG
>JAKMDG010000434.1 GCA_022428035.1 Longimicrobiales bacterium | reverse complement strand
GCGATCATGCTCTCCAACTCCGCGTACGGCCCGGGTGTGTACGCGCGTGACGAAATGCCTTGCTGCGACAGGCGGCTGACCAACCAGTCCTGTTTGTTAGTCATGTTCCAGAATTCGATGGCCGGCCTGGGATCAAAGTCCGCAGCAGCCATCGCGTCGGGGTGGAACAGCCAGTCACAAACGATTCGGGTGCGATCCGTGGCCATCCTGTCGATCCGATGTGTGAGCACGTAGTCCGGGTGCAGACTGAGCAGCAGGTTCGGGAAGATCGTGTAGTACCGCACGAGGTTCAGGTCTTCGCCCTCGAGCGTGCCCAGCGGTGCCGCACACCGCTGTCCGTTCATCGTCATGCTGCCACCCTCGATTTCCATCTTCATGGGCCCTCCCAGGAGCGGACCCTCCTCGAGGTCGTTCCATGCGTTTCGGAACGGAGTCAGCCGATTGAGCGCAGGGTGTAGCCCGGGGCAGTGGTAGCACTCGGAGTAGTTCTGGAAGACGAGCTTCCAGTTCACCGGGATGTCGTAGACGATCCTGTGAGCGATCTCCAGATCGGGTAGGTCCCAACGGGTGAACTTGTCGGTGATCGGGGCGAACGCTTCGTCGAACGGCTCTGGTGCGTCCGACAGATTCACGAAGACGCAGCCTTCCCACTCCGCCACTGCGACGGGGTGTAGCGGGTAATTTTCTTTGCAGAAGGACTCGACTTCGTCCATGAAGGGCGCGCCGGTCAACGCTCCATTCAGGGCGTAGGTCCACGCGTGGTAGCCGCACTGGATTGACTTCGGGAACGTGCCTTCGGGCTCGGTCACGAGCCTGGTACCTCGGTGACGGCACACGTTGTGGTGCGCGTGGATCGAGCCCTCGTGGTCTCGCAGCACGATGATGCTCTCCGTGTCCACCTCGAAAAGCACGTACGCCCCGGGTTCGGCGATGGCCGATGCACGGCCGACGAACAGCCAGCGGTCGAAGAAGATGCGCTCGGTTTCCTGCTGGTACACGTCGTCGTCGACGTAGTAGCGGCGAGCGAGCGTCTTGGCTTCGAAAGCGGTGCGTGAGGACATGGCGTTTCGGCGACTGGGTGGTTTTCCGGAGCGGGCGTACGAAGCCCGACTGTAAGAAGATGGCTGCGATGATGGGCAGAGGCGTGTGGCCTCGGTGTCCCTGGTATTGTGAGAGGCAATGTAGGCTGCGACCGTCATGGATAGGAAATCCAACCGGGGTAGTCCGCGCCGGATGAGGTGGTGCGACCGGGGAGGCTCTGATCGCACGGGTCGCGCCGGGGTGGGAGATCGTGTGCGGTGTCCCAGGGCGAGGGCTTGGTGTCAGCCCCGTCGGCCGTGCACTGACGCCCCTTTCGGGTCGCCTCCCTGCGTCACTTCGCGTTCGGAGCGAAAACGCCGTAGTAGCGTTGCCGGTGGACGCGCGGCGACGGAATCAGACGACGCGGGCCGGAGACGACGCAGCGCGAAAGGGGGGCGCGCAAAGTATCGGAGCTCGCTGCCGATGACCCGAAGCAGAATACGTAGCACCGCGCTCGACAGCTCCGAGTCCCGCATGAGGCGGGGCCCCCTCGGACAGCCTCCTTGCCCTACCCTCGTCATACACCTTCGGATTTTATGCGGAGGAGTTGGAGGCTTTCCGGCGACAAGAGCGGTGACAAACCCCATCGTTGGCGAGGTGGCCCAGCGACGCGACTTCTGACTACGATCGCCGTCGAACCTCGGCTTTCCGTTGTTCATCAGCGCCCTTGGGTGGCTGTCGCGGCCTGCTAAGCCGGCGGTCGCAGGTTCGAGTCCTGCCAGGCGCGTTTGAAGGGGAGTTCGTCGGTCACCGGATGGGACCGAGCCGGTCGTGCTTTACACGAGACAGTGTCAGGTTAGGGCCATGAAAATTAATCGTTCGGTGTCGTTCACTTTGTGCGTGGTCGTAGCCGTTGCAACGGCGTGCGTGGGCGGAGACAGTCGAGCGATGCATGGCCCCGACGGCTCCGCCTTGGCTGCCGTCATCGAAGCCAGTGGCGCCGAGGTCGGCCTCTACTACCGAGAGCTGACACCCGACGGGGACTCGATCCTCATCAACCCGGACCTTCGCATGCACGCTGCGAGCACAATGAAGGTGCCCGTCATGATGCAGCTGCTACTGGATCACCAGGAAGGGAGCCGGTCGTTCGATTCCATGCTACCCGTGACGCGGACGTTCCGGTCGATCGTGGATGGTTCGGAGTACGACCTGCCGCCGGAATCCGACTCTGACACCACCTTCTACGGACAGGTCGGCCAGGATGCCACGATACGGGAGATGGTCGACCGGATGATCACGTGGTCCAGCAATCTCGCGACGAATATCCTCATTGAGGTCGCTGAGCCTGCACGGATCAAGGAAATGCTGCACGAGCTAGAGGCGGACTCGATGGACGTGCTGCGCGGCGTCGAGGACCTGAAGGCGTTTCAGGCCGGACTCTCCAACACGACGACCGTGCGCTCTCTCGGTACGGTGATGGCCGCGGTGCATGCATCCGAGGCGTTTGCAGCGGAAAGTCGAGAGATCATGCTGGACGTCCTCTCCCGGCAGCACTTCACGGGCGGGATTCCCGCAGGGGTCCCTGAAGGGGTGCGCGTAGCCAACAAGACCGGCTGGATCACGGGTATCAACCACGACGCGGCGATCGTCTTCCCAGCCGACGGGGCACCATATGTACTCGTGGTGATGGTCCGCGGTCATCCGGACGAAGATCAGGGTGAAGCGATGACGGCCGAGTTGTCCCGGATTATCTGGGAAGGCCGGGGCTCGAGCTGAGTTTGTCGGTGCTCCACTGCCCGCTGAGGAAGTCGTAGGAGAGCTCGATTCCGCCGCATGGGAGCTCGGGTAAGGAGCTCGGTGTGTAGGACGCGGCATCCACGCGGACATCGATCGAGCAGTCGTTGCGGGGCACGAAGGCCGAGATCGCGAATCGCCCGTCCGCGTCGGTCGTGGTCCACGCCTCGACCACACCCCTGGATACCACTTCGACGGATGCCCGCCGAACCGGCTGGCCAGCCGCGTGCAATCGCCCCTGGATCTCGATCCCGCGCAGGGGCGGGGCTTCTCCTTCACTCAGGGTGGCCCGCACCAGGTCGACGTCGGACCCGAAGGCCTCGACCTGGGCGTCGTCGCACCGTGGGGAACCGTCGTCGCATACGATAGACGCGAGGGTTGAGAAGCACCCGGATGTGCTCAGGCACACCAGGGCGATCGCCGTCGGTCCTGAGCGCAGCTTCATCGTGACTCCTGACTTCGTCCTATGCCCGTCGCTTCGCGGTTTCCACGCGGATCCCGGTCTCCAGTGACCGGTGCACCGGTCCACGAACTCCATCATACGGCCCCGCTGCTCGACGTCCAGATCGCCGATGAGTTCGACCTCCCGATCGATCACGTCGAGGCGCGGATCACCCGCGTCGCACGCACTGTTCGCAGTCGGTCCGATCGACCCGTCGATGCTTGAGCCGAACCCGGGCCTCGTCGAGTGTCTTTCGCACGTGTCTTGACCACGGCAGATTATGGAGTCGTGACAATGCCGGATGCAGAATCGGCCTTCTCTGCGATCGCAAGCGACTGGTTCGACCTTGTCCTTTCTGAAATCGTGATGTCCGGTGTCGACGGTTTGCAGCTCTTGATCAGAATTTGCAACTGCTACCCCCATGCGAGACTCGTGATGATGACCGGTACACACCATGATTCGAAGATCAGGGACGGAGCATTTCTTCTCGGCGCATGCGATTTTCTGACTCAGCCGTTCTCGCAGGAGGAGCTGCTCACCGTCATCCGCAATGCGCTGGAGGGCGAAGCTGCCCTGGAGCTTCAGACTTGAGCACGCAGCGTCCGTCTTGCCTGATCTTGACCAACAACAAAGAAGTCCGCGGTGATCCGAATAACGTCCGGTGGCCAATGTCACGGAGCCCAAGACTGGCACGATCAGCTTGGGTGGTCCAGGCATGGCACAAGGCCGTTGAGCCTCAAATCATCCTAGCCGACATGGCCGCCCTCGGGTTGCAACGTCTTCTGGACGATATGGTCCGAGAGGGGTGCCAATGATCAGGATCGGTATCGCCGACGATCAGTCTTTGATACGTCAAGGCCTGCGCCGGGTCTTCTCCATGGCTCCCGGTATCGAGGTCGTCCTCGAGGTGACTAATGCGTTCGACTTACTCAACCAGCTCGACGACAATCTTTGTGACGTCATCGTTCTGGACATTTCAATGCCGGGTCCGGGGCTTTCGGAAACGCTCACGAGGTTGCAGCGCCAATATCCGGAGGCGGGCGTGCTCGTCTTGAGCATGCACCCGGAAGAGCATTATGCGCTCAGGGCACTGAGAGAAGGTGCCAAGGGGTATATGCACAAAGACGTAAATCCCGAGGAACTGGTCGGGGCCGTGCACCGAATCGCCTCCGGAGGTCGCTACGTCACCCCGAAACTCGGAGAGCTGCTTGTCCAAGGCCTGGATCGGGACGAAGAAATCCCACGGTATACCGAGCTGTCCAATCGGGAATTCGAGGTGCTTCGTCTGGTTGGCTCTGGCCTGTCTTCTGCGGAGATCGCTCAGCGCCTTTCCATCAGCCCCAAGACTGTTGGCACTTACAGGAGCCGCATAAGAGAAAAACTCGGACTTGCCACGACGGCCGAAATGATACGTTACGCAATCCGAGAAGGGCTAGCCGAGTAGGCACTGGTGCAGATGATTTATTTTAAGTGGAGAGTCGAGCCGGCTCAGGAGTTCATGTCATCCATGTCAGGGCCGAAATCCGCTAAGTTTTCGAGTCCTTGGCTTGGCTGGTTCCGGACGTTCGGACGTCTGGCTTCGGATCCAACTGAGGCACGCTGCCGGGCAACGACCCCAGACGGACAATGACCAAGGATACGCGAAGCGACTCGTTCACCGCAGCCGCTTTTGATGAAGGTGGACTCTTAGCCTCACTCCCGGTTTTCACCATCGATCGGAACTTTGTGATCGACCGGGCTAACGCCGCCGCTAAGGCTCTTGGGTCAGCGGCCAGTGAGAACGTCGTGGGTGCCGACGTATTTCAGTTCTGCGCCGAGGGCCGAAGGGATTCCCTCCGAGAAGTCTTGCTCGCAACGTTGCAGGGGGCGTCGATCCCGAAATATGAGTGGGTCGGCCCAACCAAAAAGGCTTGGCTCCACACAACGCCCCGCCGCGACATAAAGGGCGAAATTACGGGTATCATCTGCGTCGCCCAACAGATGCCCGATCATCACCGCGCCGAGACCGAACGTGTCGCGCAGGATCTGACGCAGCTCACCGATACGGCGAACGCACCGATCTTCGGTATTGACGCCGATGGTCTGGTCAACGAGTGGAACCAGACTGCGGCCCGCATCACGGGTTACTCAAAGGAAGAG
>JAKMDG010000261.1 GCA_022428035.1 Longimicrobiales bacterium | reverse complement strand
ACCTTGGGACTCGCGTTCAGGTGAAGCCTGGTCGCGCAGGAAAAGGCTCCATCGAGGTGCAGTATCACAGTCCGGAAGATTTCGAACGCCTCTTTGAGCAGATGACCGGACGCAGCGTGAGCGACGTCGTCGAGTGACGTCCTCTGAGGACCGTCGCAAGCTCAGCGTCGTCCTCGTTCCCGAGGGCGGTCGTGACACCAGGACCTTCGCGATTCCCTACCGCACCCTCGGTTTGTTCGCCGGACTCGCCGCCGTTCTCGCGCTGGGCCTCACCATCATGGCGGGCAGCTGGTGGTACTTGGCCGCGCGCGCGTCGCGCGTCAGTGAACTCGAGCTGGAGGTGGAGCTGATGACCCGGGATCGAGCGCGTGTTCAAGCGCTTGTCAGCCGGCTCGAGACCATCGAAACCCAGTATTTGACGATTCGGAATATGTTCGGGTCGGCTCAGGTGGACGAACTCAGTGGTGTCTGGCTTCCTCCTGCCTCTCTGGCCCGACGTGACGAAGGTAATGAGCGGGTTCGCCTGGGCGCGTCGCGACCCTCCGTCTGGCCACTATCCGAACGGGGTTTCGTGACGCAGGAATTGTACGACGGCGATGCTGGCGATCATCCGGGCCTGGATATCGCGGTACCATCTGATTCCTATATCCGGGCCGCGGGCGGAGGGACGGTGGTCGATGTCGGTGAAGATGCTGTCTATGGGCGCTTCGTCGTCATCGATCATGGCGAAGCGACCGCGACGCTGTATGGCCATGCATCAGCCACTTTCGTCCGTCTCGGGCAGAGTGTGCGGGAGCGTCAGGTCATCGCTCTCAGCGGATCCACCGGAAGATCGACGGCACCCCACCTGCACTTTGAGGTGCTCGTGGGCGGTGAGCCGACAGACCCGCTCACTTTTGTCGAGCAGCCGGGCTAACCAGCCTTCGTTCTTGCCCCGTGCGGGGTGGCCCGTGGGCACGCCTCTTGCGATGGTGGTCTCCATAGGCCCGCACTCCGTACATTGCAGAATCTACAACCGCACATGAGGTGAGGATGGCACGCGACCGCGACAACAATGCAGCGTCTTCAGAGGCTGTCATTTCCATCGTTGGCCCGGGAATGACCGTCGTCGGGAACTGCGAAAGCGACGGGACGATCAGGATCGAAGGCACCGTGAACGGGTCGGTGAAGGCCGGAAAAGCAGTTGTGATCGGCAAACAGGGGCACGTGTCCGGGGACATCATGACCCAGGATGCCGTGATCTCGGGCCGGGTCGACGGCAAGTTGGTGGCCGCATCCAGACTCGAACTGCAAGCCACCAGCCATATTGAGGGAGAGGTTCACACCCGGCGAATGCAACTGGAGGAAGGTGCGGTACTCAATGGCTCGGTCCACATGGGCGCAGATGTTGCGAAGGCGCTGTCGAAGCCCGGAAATGGAGCCACCGAAGAGCTCGACCTCCGCGCATCCGTTCCTGACCCAGCCGGGGCTGCGCGCTGAGTTGTCCACAGCGCTTTGACCGTCAGAGCGTGGGGCTTGTGGGGTTTTTCCACATCTTCAAACGCCGCGTCCGCAATCCTTGAACCCGTCGTTGCTCCAATGAAACTGGAATCTTTGCTCCAATATCTGGATACCTGGCTTCGCGTCTCAGAGCATCCGGACTACAGCACGGCGCTCAACGGACTCCAGGTGGGTGGACCGAGTGAGGTTCAGACGGTCGTGACTGCCGTCGATGCGTCCGAGGCATCCATCCAGGCCGCTGCGGAGCACGGCGCAGACCTGATGATCGTCCACCACGGTCTCTTCTGGAGTGGTCTCGAACCCATCGTTGGCCGGCAGGAGAGACGCCTCCGAGCTCTCTTCGATGCGAATATGGGACTGTACAGCGTTCATCTCCCCCTCGATTCCCACATGGAAGTTGGTAACTGTGCTCTCCTGGCCCGAGCAATCGGCTTGGAGCTCGAGGGCAGGGTGGGTCGGTACGAGGGACATGATATCGGCGTCTGGGGGGAACTGGCAGAACCGATCGCGGTTGAAGAGCTTCAAGAGCGGGTCTCAGTGGCGGTCGGTGGTGGCGACGTTCGTTGTCTGCCTGGTGGTCCGAACGCGGTCCGTTCTGTAGGGGTGTTGACGGGAGGAGGAGCCTCGTTTGTGAAGGAGGCGGCCCAAGCCGGCCTCGACGCCTTTGTCACCGGGGAAGGAGCACACCACACGTACTTCGATGCGACTGAGTTTGGAATTCATGTTCTATTCGGCGGGCACTACGCGACGGAAACCTTTGGGGTGCAAGCAGTTGGTGCGCATCTGACAGAGTGCTTCGGGCTCCAGACGTATTTCGTCGACCAGCCCACCGGGCTCTAGCCGAGCGTCTCGCCCCCGTGTCTCGACCCTTCGATCCGACCGAGTTTCTCGAGCAGGCACCCCTGGTGCCGTTCTTCATGGACCCGAAGGACGAGCATGTCCTCTGGGTGGGTCCGCAGGCCGAGGCGTTGCTGGGCTATCCGGTGGCAAGATGGTCCGACCCCGGATTCTGGGACGACGTGGTGGTGGAGGGCGATCGTGCCCA
>JAKMDG010000240.1 GCA_022428035.1 Longimicrobiales bacterium | reverse complement strand
GGGGACCCCGCGCCGACGACGTACTTCACACCGTGGATGATTCCAGCCGACACTTCCCCCAGCGACTCGGGCAAGGTGTCGGCCGCATACCATACATCGCGCAGAGGCCTCTTCCACACGTACGGGTTCGTAGGGGAGTTGCCGTACTCCGCCCCAAGTCCAGCGAATAGGGTGTCCTTCCACACCGCGGCCATGCCGCCCATAATCGCTCGGGGAGTACGGCCCGCGTGAATCCAGGGTAGCACTCCATCGCGGAGAAGGAGGATATCGTCCTGGTTCTCTTGGCCACGCCCCCTGTCACGCCCACCCACAAACGTGACGTACCCATCGATGGAGACCGTGGCAGCTTCGGTGTGAGACGTGGAGAATGGCGAGTCTGGAAAGGCACTCCACTCGTCGGTCGCCGGGTCGTAGACGTCAACCCACCTCACGTCGATCGGTAGAGGGTCGTGACGGTCGCTGCCACCGACGACGTACATAAGACCGTCACGAACTAGGGCCGAAGCATGACCGCGCGGCTTGGGCAGGGGGGCCCTTGAAGACCAAGCGCGGCCATCGGGAGGAAGGGCCCAGTGATTCGACGAATTAGTGTCGCGATCGGTCATATACCCGCCCGCAAAGTGCAATGTATCCCCCAGGGCGACGAGGACGCCGCCCCCGCGGGGCTCCGGAAGCGACGGCCCCTCGCTCCAGCGATCCGAAGCCACTTCGTAGCGCCAGACCCTCGCGGTGGCAGCGCCAGGATGATCCCCCTCAAAGCCTCCGACTATCCAGATCTCCCCGTTGATCCGTGTAGCGGGGGCGTGCGTGACCGCGACGGGCATATCACCCAGGCGCTCCCAATCGCCGTTCGTGAGGTCCAGCACCTCCACGCGGTTCGTCGCCCGAGTCTCGGAGGTATGGAAGCCTCCGAACAGGTAGAGTGCCGAGTCGATTTGAACCTTGATCATCTCATACCGCGGCAAGTCGGTCTCGGCAAAAACAGCCCATCCGCGACGTGCCGGATTTCGTTCGATACCCAGCCACTGCTCAACAGTCTCGATCGGCCACCGGAGGCCAACCACGAACCCTGCGGTGCCCCCCATACTCCCCGCCAAGACCAGCGCGGCCGACACGACAGCGATGCGACGCGGCCCGATCACTGCCTGCCTCCAGCTCCCAAAACGAATGCCTGGAGTCGGGCACCCTCTCCGAAACCGGCCGCAATCACCACGTACTGTCGTCCATCCGAAGCCCGATAGGTCATCGGATTACTGTAGCCCCTCATCCCGAGGTCTGTCGACCACAACACTGCTCCGTCGTCGACATCATGGGCGGAAAGAACTGTGCTACCGCCTGACAGGAGGACGAGGCCTCCCGCTGTCGTGAGCCCACCGGGTGCCCCCGCGAAGCCAGTCCGCTCTAGGCCGAACTCGACCAATTCAGGGTGCCTCCGTACCTCCGGACGGTCACCCGCAGGGACCTGCCACAGGTGTTGGCCCGTAGCCATGTCGATCGCGGTCAGCGTGCCCCAGGGTGGATTAACGATCGGCACTGTGGGACCGGGAATTCGCTGCCAGGGAAACCGGCCGCGGGAACTGCGGAGCCTCAGTGTCAGTGCCGCGCTGGGATCCGGCGTTCCGGGGTCCAGTCTGAAGCCGACCTCATCACCAGTCGGGACTAGTCGCGCCAGGCTGGGAAGGTTGGACGCCTTCACGTACACCCTACCTGCGGTCGGATCGACCGATACCGCGCCCCATCCCGCGCCCCCAATCCAGCCGGGCCGTACCACCGTTCCCTGTACCGAGCCTGGGGTGAATATCGGCCCGAGGCGGTAGCGATCGACCCGCTCGAGAGCGGCCCGGTTTAGCCTCGGCGTAAGGTCGATCAGGTCCTCGTAACCGATCCCTTGTAAGGCGAAGGGCTCCGGTGCCGTTGGATACGGCTGGCTGTCCGCGGCCACTTCGCCCGGCACATCGCTGGGCGGAACAGAGCGCTCCTCGATCGGCCAGAGCGGCTGCCCGTCCGTACGATCGAAGGCGAAGAGGTATCCCATCTTCGTTGCCTGAATGACGGCGTCGACCGAGTCGGTTCCCGAGGTCGAACGCGGGTCAGGGAGACGCATGAGAACAGGAGCGGCCGCCAGGTCGTAGTCCCATAAGTCGTGGTGCACGAGCTGCTGATACCACACGATAGACCCGTCGCGCACGTCGAGTGCGACCAGCGCCTGAGCGTAAAGGTTGTCACCGAGTCGGCGCCCCCCGTACCAGTCGTTGCTCGCGGCACTCACCGGCAGATAGAGGAGTCCACGCTTGGAGTCGAGGGACATGGGCGCCCAGACGTTCGCGTGGCCCTTGTAGTCACCTGAGCCATCGCGCCAGGTTTCTCGCTCCGGCGTGCCAGGCGGCGGGACCGGATCCCACCGCCAAAGCCGCTCGCCACTGCGGACATCGAACGCCTGAACCGCGCCCGGCACGTCCCGGCGATGGATGACGTTGTCCCCCACCGCGCTACCGACCACGACGATGTCGCCCCAGACGACAGGCGGCGAGGTCTGGCCCATATCGAGGCGGTTCACAGACCAACGCTGGCCGGCACTGAGATCCACGCGGCCCTCGACGCCAAAACTCGTCACGGGGGTCCCGGTCGCGGCATCGAGCGCAATAAGTTCCCACCGTGAGCCGAAGAGGATTCGCCGTCCTTCCGGACCCTCCCACGACGCAACACCTCGGTGGGTGAAACCAGTGTGGTCATTGGCGATGAGGCCGTAGTCGGTCGCTCCCGGATCGAAGGACCAATGCTCTCGCCCCCTCCGAGCGTCGAGCGCCACCACGCGATTGAAGGGCGTCACCACGAAAAGGGTGTCGCCAAAGACGAGGGGGGTCGCCTCGAAGAACCCCGGACTCACGGTCTCACCCGTCTCGGTAGCCCGACGAGGAACTTCGTTTGTCTCCCACCGCCAGGCTTCCACGAGCCGATGAACGTTACTCCGATCGATATCGGCAAGAGGAGACCATCGTGTCGCTCCCTCGTCGCCGGCATAGTCCGGCCACCCGACAGCGGGTCCAGACGAGGATTCGGACGCCTCGGGGTCGAAC
>JAKMDG010000218.1 GCA_022428035.1 Longimicrobiales bacterium | reverse complement strand
AGGTGCGGCAGCGTCGTCACACCGGACCCGCCGGAGCCACCGCCTGCCATCGACCAGTCGTGGGGACGTATGAGATCCTCGTACGGACCATCCATGCGCTTGATGAAGGCCGCCGAGACTGACCGTTGGCCCGCCCGGATGAACACCGGCTCGGACCACAGTCCCCCGCCTCCACGGCCATCTGCGCCCTCACCGGAGCGCGTGTAGGCCATGAGCGCCACCCGATCGCCGTCCACGGAGATATCGATGTCCTCGAAGCGCTCATTGCGGCCACTCGCGAAGGTCATCCCGAACTGATACATGCCGTCGGCCGGGAAGACATGATTGGACACCATCCCGCCTCTCGTACCGTACGGCGCCCCCTCCACATGATCCCAAGGGTGTTGGGATTGGTACTGAGAGTTGCGGTACGTCACGTTGATCGACGGAGCGTTTCTGTCACCGACCGCCATGCGGCTGATGTCGGCAGCTGCATTCAGGTAGGATTCCAGGAGCGTCGGGGACAGAGACTGAACGTCTGCGATGTTGTCGAAGTTGGCACTCATCTGGTCCAGAGGAAGCCAGTCTTCTGCCCGGACCTCGAGGTTGAGCAGATCACGTATCGCCCGCTCGTACTCGGGTCGGTTGAGACGCTGGAATGTCCGACGGCCCGGATTCGGATTCCGCTCGGCGTTGTCGTCCATGATCTGCTCGAGCGTCGCGGCAAAGTCTGCCAGCGTATCTCCGGCAGGAGCTCGGGTGCCCGGCGGCGGCATCATACCGGCCCGGACCTTCCGGATCATCCGTTCAATCGTCTCGGCATTCTCCGAGGCTCGGCTGATGTCGAAGCCTTCCAGGGAGAGGTTGCCGCGGAGACGTGAGTCAGAGTGGCACCGCACGCACGTCCGGGACACAACGGCATTGGGGTCCACATCTGCCGCAGCGACCGGAGCATGATCCACGGGATCGAAGGCGATCTGCGTGGTGTCCGGGACCGAGACTTCGCCGAACAACATCAGGGACATGCCAAGAACGACAGACGACACTACAAAAGGCTTCATCCGGGCCGACTCCCAGAGGGATCTAGAGCTTTATAGTATGCACGCTTCCATTGATGCAGCAAGGACAGTTCAGACCGTCAAAACGTTGAGGCGTTGGGGGTATTCGGTACTCTGAACCTCATCGCCGCTCATTCGTGCGCTTCGTCCAGAACGCGATCACGCCGCAGTCGTTGAACGATCCGAATTCTATGGGTATGCTCGCAACGCCTCGGTACAGCTCAATCGCATACAGCGTCTCGAGTGGAGCGATCTCATCGAGGCCGACCGAGAGACGCCCCCACTCGGTCCTCACGCCATCGACGAATAGCGTGGGAACGCAGTACCCCCGGGCACCTCGAAGCTGGACACGTTCAAGCCCATTCGAGTCTGCGACCATGCGAACACCTGCCAGACCCTGCAGCATCTCGGCGGCTCGGAGTGCCGTGGTCTCCTCGATGTCCGAGGGTCGGATGAAGGAGCCCGATCCTCGCTGCATTCGACGGTAGAAGCCGTTTCGCACCAATTCCGGCTCACGAACAAGACTCTCGACCATGATGCCATCCAGCATCAAAGGCTCCTCCCAGAGCCGAAACTCCACAGAGATCTCGCCGCCTTCTCCCAACTCAAAAAGACCAACGCGGCTCTCTTTGTACCCCAGGGCTGCGGCAAGCAGCAGATAATTGCCACCCTCGGGCGCAGCGACTTCGAAGAACCCGTTGCTGCTGCTCAGCGTCCAAGCGACCGAGTCCCCGAACTCGGAGATCATGATGATCAAGCCGAGGTCGATCGGGGCGTCTGAGCCGAACTCCATCAGACTCCCTCGGATGGTCTGGGCCGACGCGGCATGCGCGCCTACGAGCAGTATTAGCAGCGCGAGTCGCTTCATGAATTGATTTACGCCGCTCCCCGGCGTTGGGTCCAGAGCACCACCAGGCCGGAATCGGGAAGACGGTAATGCTCGTGACGCACCTGGCACCACCACGAGTGCAGCTCCACCATCAACGGATCAGCCGGTAGTCCGACCCCCACCCAGGGCTCACCGTCGGTTCGTCCAGATCAGAATCGCACCGCACGCAGACGCACTATTGTTCTGGAAGTATCGAATCGGTGCCCCGAAGCCGGCGCGATGAACCTCGATGCCTTCGATGATCTCCTTGGGAGCCACATCGTCCAGATTCTCGCCAGGCATGAGAGGTGTCAGCACGTCATCGACCCAGATAACGGGCGCGCACATCCCTGCCCCAAGCCAGCCATCACTGCCGACCCGCCTGCTACCTGAGTCCAGCTTGAGCACCACACGGTCGCTCCACGGACCGGAGCCGCGACCACGATCCGGGATCAGCTCGATCGTGAGCATTTCGCGGAACAGCTGAGGCGTGTAGGCACCTCCATGAACGCGGATCTGTCCGAAGGTCAGAAACTCACCCCAGCCAGTCTCCATGCGATCGTAAAAACCGCGCTCGGCAAGCTCCGGGATCTCCACCTCGTCGGGCGCAGACGTAGTGACGTCGACACCGGACACCGGGATCGGACGCAGGGACAGGTACATCTGCGTGATGCGCACCTCACCGGATGCCAGCTCGACACGCTCGGAACGGGCAGTTCGATAGCCCAGGGCGGATACGACCAGAACATACCCGCCAGCGCCTCCCCCATCGATCGAAAAGAATCCTTGTTCGTCGGTTAGCGTCGCCTGCACCGAATCTCCGTCGAGTGTGACCAGCACCACGCGACCGAGTGGTATGGGTGCCTCGGTAGCCTCCTCGAGTACGAGGCCGCGAAGGGTCTGCGCCCCGGCTGGCCTCGCGGCCACGATCGCGATGCTCACACAGGCCGCCAGTGACCAGAACACGCGTCGAGCTACGCCTGCCTCACAGCATGGGACACACCAGGTCTCGCATCGCACACCGATCAATCGGCCCGGCTCACGACGACCCCAAAACGGGCCCGCAATTCAGTGATCGCCTCGGGGCGACCCAGGACTGTCACGCGGTCCCCGGCCTCAAGCACGGTGTCTCCCCTCGGAATGATCATCTCGTCATCGCGGCCGATCATGGCGACCAGGGTCCCATCGGGCAGATCGACGTCCTTCAGCTGCGCTCCCACCATGACGTCGCGGGGGGGCGGACCTTCGAGGGTGAGCACCAGAAGACGGTCATTGCGGAACAGTGCCTCCTTGAGCTCGGCCGACCCGCGGGCGGCGAGCCACTCGGGCATGAAACCATCCTGGTCCACGCGGCGCGCAAGGGCTGCAAGGATGCGAAGATGACGTCCGGGATCATCTTCGGGTCCGATCAGGAAGAAGGCGGCGCGTACCGGATCAACGGCCGCGCGGGCATGGGCCTCTGTGCCCTCCTCGAACCGAATGCCGTCGGGCACCCGAGCCAGGACCAGCTGTGGCTCGACGATCTCCTTGAGCCGTATGTGCGGTAGCGCCACGCCGTGGGACACCGGTGTCGCGCCCATCCTCGCACCCGCCATGAATCCACTCCAGAGCTCGCTTGCAGACACAGGCAGATCTCCAGCCAGCCTCTCTCCCGCGATTCGCGCGAGCTCCCGGAAGTCCGCAGGACCCTCCATGTCGATCACGCGTGCCCTCGTGAACAACTCATCGAACGGATCGGCGTCGCGTGGCCCCCGGTCCTTCATGACCTCGCGGAGTTCGACGTCGAGCCTCTCGTCGCGCTGTCGCCCAAGGCGTTCGAACACGTGGAAGATGGCCCCCTCCCGATCCACGCGTTCCCGCGCGTAGTACGTGAACCACATCGCACCACCGAGAATGAGTGCCCGGTAAATACCGTCGGCAGCAGTCCCATCTCGAAGATGAGCCAGGCGGGTGCCAGGATTCCGATGATCTGCATGCCGGGGTAGAACGGGGCCCGGTAGCCAGGGTCGTACGAGGCAATCCGGCTTTCGCGCATCACGATGACCGCGACGCATCCGAGGCCAAAAATGACCAGCTTGAACGCGCTGGCGAGCTTGGCGATTCCAGTGGGATCGAAGGCGATGACACAGAAGACAATCACTGCGACGGTCGCCGCGATTCCAACCGTCGGCGTACCACGCGCGCCTACGGTGCCGAAAATGTCGGGCAGGATTCGGTCTCGGCCCATCGCCAGTGGATAGCGGGACGCACTCAGGATCCCCGCGTTGGCACCCGAGGTGACGGCAAGGACTGCCGCAATCGTCATGATCATGGCACCGACAGGTCCGGCCATGTCCCGTGCAACGGTTGCAACCGGCGTGAGATCCCCATGCCCATTGTCAGCTGCCGCGAGCACGTCAGCGCCCGTCACACCGATCATGACCATCGTGCCGACAACATAGACGAGGACTGCAGTGCCGAGAGCGAGGAAGGTACCGAGCGGCAGGTTGCGCTCCGGGTTTTTCACCTCCTCCGCTACGCTTGCGACCTTTGTGAGCCCCATGTAGCTGACGATGACCAGCCCCGCGGTGCTTGCCAGTCCAGCCGATTGAGGCTGGAACACCCCGCTGAGCCGACCCACCTCGATCTCGAGGAGACCGAATCCGCAGAACCAGAGCAGAAGAATGAACAGGCCCATGAGCAGAAAGACCTGGGCCGACCCGGTCTTCTTGGCACCGAGCCAGTTCACGACACCAAGGAGTATCGCGAGTCCTGCGGCGATGGGTCCGAAGGTGAGCTGTGGAAAGTAGAGCTGCAGGTAGGCGCCCACACCGATCAGAGCGAAGGCGGCCTTAAGGACAAGGGCGATCCACGACCCGAAGCCTCCGATGGTCCCGACCAGCGGCCCCATACTGCGATCCAGGAAATAATAGATGCCGCCAGCCTTCGGCATAGCCGTCGTCAACTCGACGCTGCTGAAGAGTCCTGGGAGCACGATCAGAGCCGCCAGCACATACGAGAGGGGCATAGCTGCGCCGGCACCAGCCGCGGCCAGACCCGGAAGGAGAAAGAAGCCCGAGCTCAGCGTCGCGCCTGTGGCCAACGCATAGACATCCCACAGTCCAAGCTCTCTCTCGAGCCGGCGGGGCTTCTGAGCGCTGGATGGGTTGGTCACGTCGGTCTGCCTGCGAATCGGGAAGGAAGTGCCGGATCCGATACGCTGCCGGGGCGGCCCGTGGACAGGGGACCCGCTGTTCCTGAGACGAGGCGAACGGGTCCACCGGTCCCAGCGCGAGCGCCGCGACAGTCCGTCAGATTGGGACGCAGGTCGAAGGGCGGCAAGG
>JAKMDG010000186.1 GCA_022428035.1 Longimicrobiales bacterium | reverse complement strand
CCGTTGGACGGCGAGCATGGGCGGATCGCAGATCGGCCTCGCGCGAATCCGCTGGAGTGAGATGGACGGACTCGGAGTCGACTACCTCGAACTGGGAATCGTCTCTGCGGACGGCCAGCGAGCGTGGGCCGACCCGAACCAGATCCGCCTGGCGGCAGCACATGAAATGGGCCACGCGCTCGGTCTCGGCCACAGTGACTCGGATCGAGACGTCATGTACCCGACCAACACGGCGACTTCGGTCAGTGCGCGTGATCGTCGCTCGATGGAAGTACTCTACAAGACACCCGACGGGACCCTCATCCAGCGGTAGCTGAAGCGCCGGGCAGTCAGCTGTCTCTAATCAGCCCGTACTTCTCGATCTTCTTGTAGAGGTTCGAGCGAGGCATGTCGATGCGTCGCGCCGTCTCGGCCACGTTCCAGTCATTTTCACGGAGCTTCTGCTGGATGAACGCTCGCTCCGCACCGTCCTTGAAATCGGAGAAGCTGTCGCTCGAAAGGAGTTCACCCCCCAGCCCAGGGGCCGCAGATCGGCCGGTGGCCAGGAGGTCTACATCCTCCGGCCGCACCGACTCACCGGCCGCCAGAATAAGGAGTCGCTCCACTGTGTTGCGGAGTTCCCGGACGTTACCCGGCCAGGACAACGCCTGAAGACGCTCGATCGCGGCCGTCTCGAACGATCGTGGAGACATTCCGTCACGCTGCGTCATGAGGTCGGCAAAATGCTGGACCAGCATGGGGATGTCATCCCGGCGCTCCCGCAATGGCGGCGTATGGATGGGTACGACATTCAGGCGATAGAAGAGGTCCTCACGAAACGTACCCTCATCGATTTCGTACTCGAGGTTCTTGTTCGTCGCAGCGACGACCCTCACATCGACCTGGACGGCCTTGCTGCCACCAACTCGAGTGACCACACCCTGCTCAAGAGCACGCAGCACCTTGGCCTGCGCATCAGGTGACATGTCCCCGATCTCATCGAGGAAGAGCGTCCCGCCGTCGGCCTGCTCAAACGTTCCAGCATGATCGGCCACGGCCCCTGTAAACGAACCTTTGATGTGTCCGAAGAGGGCGGATTCGATCAGTTCGGACGGAATAGCAGCACAGTTTACCTCGACGAAGGGCTTTTCTGACCGAGAAGACAGCCGATGAATGGCCCGCGCCACCAGTTCTTTGCCTGTCCCGTTTTCACCCGTGATCAGCACACGGGCTTCCGTCGGGCCGACCCTTTCCAGCCGCTCGAGTACCTGACGGATCGGGTACGATGTGCCGACGATCTCGTAACGGCTTTCGATCTGGCTGCGCAGATCAGCCATGGATTGGGTCAGGCCGCGCAGTTCGAGCGCGCGCCGCAGCGTGACGAGGAGCCGATCCGTGTCGAGTGGCTTCTCAAGGAAGTCGTACGCACCCTTCCGGGTGGACTCCACGGCGGTATCAATGGTCCCATGCCCCGAGATCATGATGACCAGCGCACTCGGATCCTTCGCGTGGAGTTCGCCCAGAACGTCCAGACCGTCCATGCCCGGCATCTTCACGTCGAGAAAGATGACATCCGGATTGAACTCCTCCGCCATGCGAAGGCCCTCCCGACCGTTCTCCGCGGCACGTACCTCATGCCCTTCGTACTCGAAGACCTGCAGGAGTGCCGTTCGGATACCGCGTTCATCGTCGACTACGAGAAGTCGAGCCATCGAGATCCGTGCAGGATGAGTGGGAGAAGGTCAGTCATGGTCCTGATCATCTACAGCCCGCTCCCTCGTTGATTCGTAGGCGTACAGGATGAGTTGGTCGCCGACAATACGCATATCACGAATCCCGTCTGGAAGCGCGACCTGAAGAACGGGGCCCTCGGCCTGAATGACACTCGAGGGCAGCTCCGCCAGAAGAGCGTCGACAATCGGACCCGGCAGCAACACACCGTTTGCCCGTGCGGCTGAAACCCGAAGCCGCAGACGCCGTCCGATGAGAACCAGATCCCCGTCGATCTCGGCGCGCAGGGTATCAGGAAGGACCGACAATACCGGACCTAACCGCCAAGCCCCGACCCAGTTCTCGGTCAGGACCTGCACACGGAGCTGAATGCCCCCGCGTTGGAGCTCGACATTGATGTCGTCCACTCCGGCGGGGAGTAAGCCAGGCAAGGTCTCGGTGATGAGTGCAGTCACCTCATCGGACCCGAGGGTTAG
>JAKMDG010000171.1 GCA_022428035.1 Longimicrobiales bacterium | reverse complement strand
GGCTCATCACCCTCGACATCTAACGCCCCCATCGTCAACCACGGGAAACCGCATGCGCGAATGCGTTAACATAGGGAATGGAGATCGAGCGTACGCAGTTTCCAACCTTGACCCCCTCGAGTGGCATGAAGCACTCGGGAGCGATGGTGGAGATCCGTCGGCATGACTGAGCGTCAAGACGTGCCTCGGAAGCCCGAGGACTCTGTGGCCGTGGTGTCCGAACTGATGATGCCCCACCAAGTGAACAACCTGGGGCACGTCTTCGGTGGCGAACTACTCTCCATGGTCGACCGAGCCGCCGCAGTATCCGCGATGCGTCACGCCAGAAGCCCCACCGTTACGGTCTCGATTGACCGTGTAGACTTCGTGGAGCCGATTTATACGGGAGAGCTCGTCACGTGCACCGCACGGGTCAATTTCGTTGGGCGGACCTCCATGGAAGTAGGGGTCCAGGTCCTGGCCGAGAATCTCCTCAGCGGCGAAAAACGGCACACGAACACGTGCCTGCTCACCTTTGTCGCGATCGACGCGGATCACCGACCGTGCCCGGTCCCGCCGATCGACCTCTCAGACCCGGGGGACGCCCGAAGGGCTCGCGAAGCTAAGCGCAGGCGCGAGGTTCGAGAGGAGTTGGACCGCGAATTGCGGGAGTAAAGAACAGCTCTTGATCCGCCGGGGCTGAGCGATCGCTCACAGTCCCGCCCAGGTTCTGCACCCTGACGGCCAAGAGAACCATTGCAAGGTCGTCCGAACGAGGCACAAGTTTCAAGCATGCGCACTTATTGTACCCCTCAGCGCCTTTTGCTGATCGCAGCTGTCGCACTCCTGGCCACAGGATGTCAGCAGACGGATCAGCAGCTTCCGTTCGAACTTGCGGAAGGTGAAGGTGCCACGCTCTCGATTGGTCCCACCGGCGGCATTGTCAGCGTGCCTCCGTCCTTCTCCCTCGACTTCCCAGCCGGTTCACTTCCGGGGGCGACCCCGGTCTCAGCGAAGCCGCTGATATCCGGGCCGTTCCCGCGAGATGCCGGCGTGCCGGTGCCAAGCACGGCCTTCGCGGTCGGTCCGGTCGGCACGACCCTGGGTGAACCAGCACGCGTCGAAATAGCCGTGGATCCCGCCCTCCTCGAGAGCGGAGAAGACATCCTCCTTCAGGTGGCAGTACGCCGCGCCACCGGAGAGGTATCGACCTACGAGAGCACATACGACATCACGAACGGTGTTCTCGTAGCCGAGGTGGATGAACTCGGTCCAATGGCTGCCGTCGTGTCTGCCGATGCGATCGCAATCGCACTCAATGCACCACCGGAGCTTACGGGTGGCACCTTCCCACCACCGGCACCGCCGTCGCTCGTGGGCCCTGCTCCCGCTCCAGGAACCTTGGTCTTCCAGGCTGCCTGCTCACCGCAAGGCCGGCCCTGCTTCCGTTCGGGACTGATTCGGCTCTGGGCCGACAACGTGGTGCGCGAGCGGATGGGAGACGAACTCTTCTTGGTCGACCCGACGGTCAGCCTCATCCTCGACTTCGTCACCTTCGACGGTTCCGGCTTACCAACCGAAGTGGTCGGCAGTCTCTCAATCGGGGGTGACCTCCGAGCCCGCTTCAACAGCACGGTATCGGGCTATGAACTCGAGGACGGCGTCACCACTGGACCGGGCGCCAACCCGAGCCCCACATCAGTCGTCGTATCAGGCTCGGTCCTGACGTTTGGTCAGACGACGACCTCGAGTGGCGAGGTCGAGTTCAACAAAGAGGTGCCATTCACGATCCTGGACATCGGAACGACCGCGATGATGATCGCCGAATTCGATGCCGAGGTTGAGTTCGAGAACAATGACGGTTCGTTAACCTTTGGCTACATAACGGCCCACATCCGACTGAGGGTACCGGAATCATGACACGATCCGTCCTCGCCGCGTTCGTCGCCCTCCTGGCGTGCACTCATGGGCTGACCGCTCAGATGGCGCCGGGCACCCGTTCGGTTGGCATGGGTGGTGGAGGTATGGTCTTCGCCACCGGGGTCGACGCAGTGGAATGGAACCCAGCCAACCTTGCCTGGGGTGGCGGCTGGAACATCTCTCTGATCGAGCTCGGAGTGGTCGGAATAGGTTCCGGTACGACGGCGACCGACTTCCTGTCGATCATGGAGGGGGACAGCGATGCGGCAAATCTCATCGCCGCCTTGCCAAGTGATGGGATCACGCTGTCACTCGTCGCCGAAGGATTTGCGGCGGCATATGGTCTCGACTTGTTGGATGATCTACCCAATGGAGCGAACACGGCTCCGCTCGCCGTCGGCGATCCACTCCCGTCGGTCGGCATCGCGATCGGGCCGATCGCAGTGCGGGTTCGAAGCCGCATGCGACAGAACTTCACGCTCAGCAAAGAGCTGGCGGACCTGATCGGAAACGGCTTCGATTACGCAAGCATCCAGGACTACGCGACCGGCAATACGGGCTGGAGTTCTCTGTCGACTTCGGAGATCACCGCCTCGTACGGCATGACAATCGGCAGCTCGTTGTCCCTCGGTATCGGCGGACGTTATGTGATGGGCCACGGCATGACCCAGGGCCAGTTCTTCGAGCCCCAGGTCGATCTTGGATGCCGCGAGGGCGACCCGACGTGCGATGCCCTCGTGATCCAGACGGGCTCCGTCGAGGCGCGCGACGGTACGGGGTACGCGCTCGACCTGGGCGCCTCTCTGGAGCTGCCGCTCGGCTTTCGTGTGGCCGCCTCCGGGACGAACGTCGTCCAGCGGATGAATTGGGACGAAGACCAGATCATCGGATACGCGGCCCGGTTCACCGGAGACGACTTCGACGACGACCTGGGGCTGAATCTCGGAATCGGCGACTATCTCGATCGCTTCGATGGAGACGTCATCGACCCGAATTCAGTGAGCCTCGCTGTTTTCGAGGCGGCTCAGAATTTCCTCGAGGGCTCCTACTTCCCGCAGGTCTTTCGTGCAGGCCTCGGCTGGCAGCGAGGCGGTACGACGATCGAAGCCACCGGTATCAAGGTGGCTCCCAGAGGCCGCTATCGGTCAGCCTGGGATGAGCGTGTGTCCGTGGGCCTCGAGCAGCGACTCCCCATCCTGACGCTCCGCGGCGGGTACGGATTCGCCGAAAATGGCATCACCCAGATGACCGGTGGGGCCGGCCTCAGACTCGGACCAGTCCACCTGGATGGCAGTGTCGGCAAGTTCAGCGGTGAGCGTCTTGATGCCGCTCCCTGGGACGGGTACTTCGGGACGTTAGGCCTTCAGATCCGGGTAGGTGGGCAATGATGCGCAGACTCCATTCCGTTCTCGCCATCGGGCTGCTCTGGGGCCTTGGCGCGTGCGTGAACGATACCACCGCTCCGCTTGATCAGAGCGGTCAGTCCCTGCAAGTCTCGCTGGTTGCACCTCAGCGGGTCTCGGCCGAAGAAACGGACGTACTGGCCGGAGCTTTCGATCAGGTCGACGAGTACTCGGTCGTCATCATGGACGCGCTCACTCTCGAGACGCTCGCCGACACGATGATCGACATCCCGCAGGGTAGCGCCACGCACTCGCTGAACGTAGCGGTGCCGGATAACGCCTTCGGACGCAGAGTCACGATCGACCTGATCGCGTTCTCCGCGAAGCTCGAACTGTATCGGTCGACCCAGAGCCTGATTCTTGTAGAAGGACTGGGCCAGCTTCCACTCGCGCTGGAGATCCGGTACACGGGTCCGGGGGTTCGAGGCCAGGTCGTCGACGAGTCGGGTACAGGGCTGGCAGGCATTTCCGTTCCGTTGACCGATGACGACGGAAGCGACAGAACGATCCTCACGGAAGATGACGGTACGTATCTCTTTGTAGGCGTGCAGGCCAACAAGGCGTGGCAGGTGGTTGCGACTCCGCCTCAAGGGTTCTTCATGTGCCCGGCCGCGAGAGATATCCGCCTTGGTTCCGCTGACGACGCCGTCGTTGCCGACTTCCGAGCCGAGACCAGCTCATGCGGTGTCCAGGTCCTCGTGCTGTCTGGTGGTGACTTCGACGACACGCCTGAGGTGGTGACCCTCCTGCAGGGCGACGCCACCCTGACAGTCTCGAAC
>JAKMDG010000170.1 GCA_022428035.1 Longimicrobiales bacterium | reverse complement strand
CGGCTATACGGACGCGCTGCTTCGCGGCAACATGAACGACATCGGTGGTGGCGACTACTGGGATCTCATGACGGGCGTCGACGCGGTGATCGAGCAGGGGATCGCCGATGAAGACCAGCTCGGCCTTCGTGGGTGGAGCTATGGCGGAATTCTGGGTGGATGGACGGTCACGCAGACGGAGCGCTTCAAGGGCGCTTCTGTAGGGGCGATGGTCGCCGATTGGACGTCGGAATATGGACCCGGGTTCAACCATGACGTGTCGCTCTGGTACATCGGTGGCACCCCCTGGGAAAACCCGGAGGAGTGGCGTGCGCGCTCGGCTCTGACTCACGTGGCGAACATCACCACGCCGACGTTGATCCTTCACGGAATGAATGACCGGACGGACACCGAGCCGCAAAGCATGATGTTCTTCCAGGCGCTTCGGGATCAGGACAAGACCACGCGGTACATCCGATTCCCGAGAGAGCCGCACGGCTTCCGGGAGCCGCGTCATCAGCGCACCCGGGACGTTGAGGAGATTCGATGGATCCAGAAGTACGTGCGGGGGATTGAATGGGAGCCGTGGACCCGACCCGAACAAGAAGACCCGAAGGTGATCTCCTGATGAAATCCGAGCTAGCGACCCTTGGTGGCGGCTGCTTCTGGTGCCTCGAAGCAGTCTTCGACCTCGTCAAAGGTGTACAGAGCAGCACCTCCGGCTATGCGGGGGGCCAGGTGCCCGATCCGACCTACAGGCAGGTGTGCACTGGCCAGACCGGTCACGCCGAGGTCGTCCAGGTCGAATTCGATCCCGACGTGGTCGAGTACGCCGACATTCTGGAGATCTTCTTCGGAATTCATGATCCGACCACCCTGAACCGACAGGGGGGCGACGTAGGCTCCCAGTACCGGTCCGCCATCTTCCCGCACTCGGATGAACAGGCCGCGGTCGCGCGTTCGGTATTGGCCAGTGTGGACGCTGACGGGCCGTGGGACGATCCGATCGTCACCACGATCGAGTCACTGGATGTCTTCTATCCGGCCGAAGATGAGCACGACGACTACTTCGCCAGGAACGGTGGGCAGCCGTACTGTGCTGCCGTCATCGCACCAAAAGTTGCCAAGTTCCGTCAACGCTTTGCGCATCGGCTGGCCTCTGCAGGATAGCCGGATTGTGCGCGGATCGCGGGATGTCTGCCCATGAGTTGTTTGATCTGAGCGCCGGTCAGCGCCGAGGACGGAACCTGAGGTTCGGGGGTGGTATAAGGGACCTCGATTCCAATGCCTCCCCCCCCCAGGAGACGCGGTTCACGATGTCGAAACCCGACGCCAAACTCGTCGTAAAATGGCGTAAGCTGGCCGAAGACGGGTTCCTGTACGCAGAGATCGCCCGGCTGCATCCGGGGTTCTCCGTCGACCAGGTTCGCCACTATTGCCTTGGTCACACCGGTCGCAAGCTGGGCGGCCCCATTCAGCGAGTGGATCGCTGGTACGGGTCGAATGTCTGGCTACGGGGTGAGAACTCTCCGCATTCGGAGATGACGCTCAAGCAGGCGCAAAAAGTCCTCGATGATTGGGACGAAGAGAAGGATCGGTGGCGCCGGTCCGGTGCCGCATGGGCCCGGACGCTAAAGGTCTCGCCCAGCACGATCTACATGCTTCGTAGGGGTGAGACGTGGAAGCATCTCGAGCACCCGAACCAGGGTCGCAAGCCCAAGAAGCGTAAGACACGCGCCTGAGGTCTGATCACGAGGTTCCCGAACCCCTGATCCGTCGGCTCGGATTGGGGGTTCGTCTTACCCGTGTATCTCAGTCGTTGTACGCGTCGTCGGGGAGCCGTACCTCTGGAGCGGGAAGGCGTGTCGGCGGTGGGGCCAGAGGAATACCTCCATCCAGCAGCTGCTCCGTGAAGTCCAGCCGGGCGTCCATGTTCCGCAGATGCTTATGGAGTTCGGCGACCTCACGTGCGATGGCGCGCCGTTCCTCGGCGTCGATCTGATGTCGGGTGGGAGGCCCGAGGTCGATTCGTTTGAACAGGAACTGGGTGAGTAGTGTGCCGGCAGAACCGATCGCACCGCCTGCGACGAAGACCGCCCCAACGGTGACCCAGAGTTCCGGTCCCATATCGTTCCTCCACCCGTTCGCATAGACACCCCATCCCCGAGCCCGACCTGGCTCCTCTCGAAGTCTCGCGTTGTACGCAACCGTGCACTAGACGCAGTATCCGTCGCGGGGGACCGGACGCCTGGAGTGCATGGGAATTCGGTGGACATGCTTGCTGGTCCCCTGTACAATCGTGGCGTTCG
Source organism: Longimicrobiales bacterium (assembly GCA_022428035.1). GTDB lineage: Bacteria > Gemmatimonadota > Gemmatimonadetes > Longimicrobiales > Gaopeijiaceae > UBA2589. The sequence continues at coordinate 6,229 of JAKMDG010000170.1, read as the reverse complement.
CAACTTGAAGAGCTCGTGCTCGACTGGCCGCGCAGATCCCTGTTCGTGGTCCCTCACGCAAGCGCCACGTCGAGCAACGGCCCGACGTGGTGTTTTCTTTTGAGGAGTTGGAATGATCACGGTCGAAGGCGTAACGAAACGCTACGGAGACGTTCTCGCGGTGGACGACCTCAGCTTCGAGGTCGCGCGCGGAGAGGTCGTCGGCTTCCTGGGCCCGAATGGGGCTGGCAAGTCCACGACGATGAAGATGATCACCGGGACCTTGCAGCCGGACGAAGGCAACGTGCTCTTCGACGGCGCCTTGATCGCTGACGACTCAATCGGTGCAAAGCGAAGGGTCGGGTACCTGCCTGAGGCGAATCCGCTCTATGACGAGATGCTCGTAGCGGAATATCTGGAGTACGTGAGTGAGCTCAGGGATCTCCCGCTTGCGGACGCTCGATCGGGGATCTCGGATGCGGTAGACGAAACGGACATCGCATCCGTCTTCTACCGCCCCATCGGCGAGTGCTCGAAGGGCTATCGGCAGCGGATCGGTCTGGCGGCGGCCATCCTTCATCGGCCCGAGGTCCTGATCCTCGACGAGCCGACCGAGGGTCTGGATCCGAATCAGCGCGTCGAAATCCGGCGGCTCGTGAACTCCCTCGGGCGTGAGCGGACCGTACTCCTCAGCACGCACGTCATGCAGGAGGTGGAGGCGACGTGCTCGCGGCTCGTGATTCTTCGCCGGGGGCGGCTCGCCGCCGAAGGCGAGGTGCAGGCCCTGATCGCGAACCGCAGCGGTGGCGCGCGATATCTCGTAGAGGTTCAGGGCGACGGCGTTGTCGATGCACTTTCGGAACTCGAGGGCGTTTCCGGGCATACCGCTGAATCCATCGAGGGTCGGACCCGGGTGCATCTAGATTCGCTTGATGCGCTCGAGCTTCGACCGGAAATTTTCCGGATCGCACAGGATCGGGGCTGGACGCTGTGGGAGCTGCATCGTGAGAAGGTGAGTCTGGAACAGCTCTTCCGGGATCTCACGTCAGACGAAGAGGTGTCGTGATGCATGGCATCCTGACGGTCGCTCGACGCGAACTTCGCGGGTACCTCGACCAATCCACAGCCTACGTGCTGATCGTGGCCTTTCTCGCGATTTCACTTTTTCTCGCGTTTCGGACCATGTACGCAATGCAGGTTGCGTCGCTCCGACCGATCTTCGATCTGCTCCCGATCCTGTTCGCGGTCTTCATCCCCGCTGCGACGATGCGGAGCCTGGCCGAAGAACGTCGCGGTAAGACGCTCGACTGGCTCATGGCACAACCGATCACCGAGTCTCAACTGGTCATCGGCAAGTTTCTGGGCGTGTGGGCGTTCGTGCTCCTCGCCCTGGCAGGCACCGCTCCGACTGCATTCGGAATCCTCTGGGTGTCGGAGGCCGATCCCGGGATCGTGCTCGCGCAGTACATCGGAGCCTCGCTCCTCGCGGGACAGCTGACTGCGCTTGGGGTGTGGGCGTCGAGTATCACTCGAAATCAGATCACCGCGTTCATCGTCGGGTCGGCTGCGGCGTTTTTTCTGTTCCTGATCGGTCTTCCGATCGTACAGATCGGCCTGCCACCCTACGTGGCAGGTGGGATCGCTCAACTCAGCGTGCTCAGTCATTTCGAGAATGTCGCACGAGGGGTGATCGACCTTCGGGACGTGTTGTATTTCGTTTCGATGGCGGGCGTCTTTCTCTCCCTGGCGCTCATGGCCGTGCGGTCGGAACGGCTGAGTCGGGTACGGCCGGAGTTCGGTCGCCTTCGGATTGGTTCCGCGGTGATCGTCGGGCTGGTGATCGTCCTCAATCTGGTGAGCGCGAGGGTCCGTGGGCGACTCGATCTGACCAGCGAAAACCTGTACACGCTCTCCTCGGGAACGCGTGATCTGCTCGGTGATCTGGACGATATCGTGCAGGTCAAGCTGTTCGCCTCCAGCGAACTGCCCCCGGAAGTCCAACTCCAGCTACGTGACGTGCGGGACCTGCTGGCTGATATGAAGCGTGCGTCGAACGGCAATCTGCTCGTTTCGGATCTCGATCCCGAACGGGATGAGGATATTGCTAGCGAGGCTGCGCAGCTGGGCGTCTTTCCCGTCGAGTTCAACGTCCTGCGTGACGACAATTTCGAGGTCCGTCAGGGTTACTATGGCCTGGCCGTGGTCTATGCCGACGAGAACGAGGTCATGCCGATCATCCAGCGGACGGACGACCTGGAGTTCCGTCTCGCTTCCCATATTTATCGCATGACTACTGCGGAGCGGGCCGGGGTGGGCTTCGTGAGCGGGTACGGCGCGAAGACCTCGACTCAGATCCCAGGCCTCCCGGAGTCGTTGGCAGATCGATACAACCTGCGGAACGTGGACATTGCGGGCGATTCTGCTGCTGCGATCTCGTCGGACTCGACCGAAGTGCTGGTTCTGGCCGGAGCTACCCAGCCGCTCGATCGTGCCGCGCTGATCCGCGTTCGAGACTTCATTGAAGCCGGCGGCGCGACGCTCATGCTGATGGAGCCGATCGTGCTGAACCCACAGTCCCCGATGCCGATGCCAGCCATGTCAGGGCTGAGCCCGTTGGTGGAGGAACGAGGCATCACGATCGAGCCGGGGTTGGTCGCGGACATGGCGTCCAGTGAACGCGTCTCGCTTGGACAGCGCGGGCTCTTCAGCGTGATCTCACCGTATCCACTGTGGCCGATTGCGCTCCCTGCTGGTGACCATCCGATCACAAACGGGCTCAATGCGCTCACGCTCGGATGGGCTTCTGCCATCACCGTGGGTGTCGAGGCCGCCGGCGTGTCACCACTGTGGCAGACGACCGAAAGTGCGGCCATCAGCCCTCTGAATGCACCGATCATGCCGGATCAGGACTGGATCTTCGAACCAGACGAACTTGGTGTGCGCGCCGTTGCTGTGGCGGTCCTACCTGAGGAGGGGGACGACCGTGGCCGCATGATCGTGGTTGGAGACGCCTCCTTCACCGAACCCAACTACATGCAGTCGAACCCGGGAAACCTGCTGTTCCTGGCGAACGCGATCGACTGGCTTGCCCAGGACGAGGCACTCATCAGCATACGCTCGAAGAACCGGACCCCTCCGAGCCTGGTCTTCGAGTCCGACTCGGTCCGTAATGTTCTGAAATGGGGCAATCTGGTCGGTGTCCCGTTGCTCTTCGTTCTGATTGGTGCAGCTCGTGTGACCGGACGTCGCCGGCGAGCCGAGCTCCGCTGGGGTGAGGTTGTCTCATGACGGAGCGCGTGCTGAAGCAGCTGGTGGGGGCCTTTGCCGTGATGGTCGCTATCTGGGTCCTGACGAACCTCGTGGAGCCTGGCTCGGGTTCAATCGAGGCGCCCGGCGAGGTCACAGGGCTCTTTGACGGGCTGGGTACGGGTGAACTGGAGTCCGCGTCCTTCGTGTACAGGGGTGAAGAAGTGGCACTGACCCGGGAGCCAGGAGGTTGGCAGGTCAACGGCTATCCTGCGGATCCAGTCATGATCGCCCGGTTCAGCGATGCGCTCCGAGATCTGCAGGTCGGAGACCTCACGGCGAGTAATCCGGCGAACCACGCTCGGATGGGTGTCTCGGTCGATTCCGCTGTGGCGGTGACCATGACCGCACACGGTACCGATCGGACGTTTCTGCTGGGGCACGCCGGGCGACAGTTCGGTTCGGCGTATCTTCGTCTGCCGGACCGTGATGACGTGTATCTGCTAGACGCAGATCTTCGGGGACACGCCACGCGTTCTGAGGACGCCTGGCGAGACCGCTCGATGGCTGCGGTGGACACCACCACTGTCCACGCAATCGAGGTCGCGGGCACAGCCGCAGGGTACACGCTCTTGCGCAGGGACAGTACCTGGGTGCTGTCGAGCGGAGGTGACGCCGATACGGATGCGGTTCAGGGCATTCTCAGCGAACTGGCGAATCTGATGGCTACGGGATTCCTGTCCGAAGGAGATTCGATCGCAAACCTGCCGGAGGCGACGGTGACGATCGCACGCTCGGCAGACGGGGAAGCCCTTGCGACCGTCACCCTCGGAGAGGGCGAAGGAGACCGATGGGCACGCACGGCTCTCGAGGACTTCCTCTACAGCGTGTCTTCGTTCAGAGCTGATCGCCTGGCGCCCTCACGGGCGAATGTCACGCCGGGGTCGTAACCCATTCCTCAGAGCGGAGCTGTGTCCGCAGTCATGCGATCGACCCGGAGCACCTCCGGGGTCAACCGAAAGAGATCCCCTGCGCCAGCGGGAGCTCCGTGCTCCAGTTCACCGTATTGGTCTGGCGGCGCATGTACGCTTTCCAGGCATCCGAACCAGACTCGCGCCCACCACCCGTGTCCTTTTCGCCCCCGAATGCGCCGCCGATCTCCGCGCCCGAGGTCCCGATGTTCACGTTTGCGATGCCGCAATCGGACCCACGGTGGGACAGGAAGTACTCAGCCTCACGGAAGTTGTCCGTGAAGATCGAGGAAGAGAGCCCCTGTGGGACGTCATTGTGGATCTGCAGGGCTTCATCCATCTGCGCGATGGCTTCGGAGGGCGAAGCGTCGGCCGTTCCGTACTCGATGATGTACAGGATTGGCGCGAACGTCTCGTCCTGCACGATCTGGAAGCCGTTTTCTGCGGACGCGATACACGGCTGGACGTAACGACCGCCCGGGTATTCGTCACCGTCCAGTACCGCGCCGCCGAAGAGGATCTCACCGCCCTCGGCGACGACCTTCTCCTGAGCCGCGACGAACGCACTGACGGACTCCTCGTTGAGGAGCGGGCCCATGAGGGTACCGTCTGCGAGCGGGTTTCCGATCCGGACGCCCTCGTACGCCTTGATCAGGCGCCGAACGAGCTCGTCCTTAACCGTGCGATGCACGATGATGCGGCGGGTGCTGGTGCAACGCTGCCCCGCGGTGCCCACCGATCCGAAGACGATGCCTGGAAGCGCCAGGTCGAGGTTGGCGTGAGGTGTGACGACGATCGCGTTGTTGCCGCCGAGCTCCAGAATCGATTTGCCGAGCCGAGCACCGACCACCTCACCGACCCGCCTGCCCATACGGCATGATCCGGTAGCGGAAACGAGCGGGACGCGGCGGTCGTTCAGCATACGCTCACCGATCGTCGCCCCATGGCCGATCGCGAGAGAGAAGATGGCCGGATCGATGTCGTTTTCACGACAGACGCCAGCAGCGAGTTTCGTCACCGCGACTGCGGTCAGGGGGGTCCGCTCGGACGGCTTCCAGAGCGTCGAGTCTCCACAGACCGCCGCGAGCGCTGCGTTCCAGCTCCAGACGGCGACAGGAAAATTGAATGCACTGATCACCCCGACTACGCCCAGGGGATGCCACTGCTCGCGCATGTGGTGATCCTCACGCTCACTGGCGAGCGTGAGACCGTACAGCTGACGCGAGAGACCCGTCGCGAAATCGCAGATGTCGATCATCTCCTGAACCTCGCCCTCGCCCTCCGCCTTGATCTTGCCCATCTCCAGGGTGACCAGGGCACCGAGCTCCGCCTTCACCTCTCGAAGCCGGTTGCCGAGCTGACGAATGATCTCGCCGCGCTTCGGGGCTGGAAGCTTTCGCCACTCCAGGAATGCGGCGTGGGCCCGCTCTACGATCTCGTCATACTCCGCTTCCGTGACCTCACGTACAGTGCCGAGGCGGCTGCCGTCGATCGGCGTGAACACCTCGATGTCCGGGCCGGAACCAACCCATTCGCCGGCAAAGCCGCCGAGGTTGGACTCTTCGATGCCGAGGGTGCGGAGAATGTGTTCGGTGTTCATGGCCGACGGGGTCGAAGTGACGACGCGAGGGCGCCGGGATCTGTCAGAGGTGAAGTTTCTCAGTGTGGATCGGGGATGGGAAGGGAGGAGCGACCGACCCCGACGCGAATGGAAACGGGGGTGACACAATCCTGAATGCCACCTCGGTCGACCTGTATTGTCGACCGCCGGTTAACCGCCGTTGCGGGCCTTGTTGCGCCAGAACTCCCGCGGATCCTCTTCGACCACCGGGATGATCGCTCGGATGAGCCGCACGGCGCCGGAACCGAAGATCTCCTGAAGTGCCTCGACCGTCTCGGAGTCCGGCTTAGCCTTGAGTGTCTTCGAGCGAAGCTTGGGGGCAGGCTCTCCGTTGTCGCGGCCGACCTGCAGCCAGATTGGAGACTCGCCTGGATGGGCGAGGAAGACCTGGCGTGCTTTGGCGAACGCCTCG
>JAKMDG010000048.1 GCA_022428035.1 Longimicrobiales bacterium | reverse complement strand
GGCCGACACCGTCAGCATCGGCGATCTCGTCGATCTCTCATTCGTCGTCGACCTGCCTCAGGGCACGATCCTCTTCGTTCCCGACTCCCTCGACACATCCAACTTCGAGTCGTTCGAGCCCGTCCATTGGTCGATCGAGTCCCAATCAGACGGAGGAGCGCGGCTCACGGTCACGTATCCGTTGATCGCTTTTCAGGTAGGCGGAATCGCTGTGCCTGAGTTCCCGATCTTCGTTGCCCGGAGCAGCGAGTCCGTGCGCGCCGACTTCTCCAGCGATGGCGATCGGGTCGGGAGCTGGACTGCATTTCGAGGGGAGCCGTCCGCGACGCCCTCCGCTCGCCTCCTCATGATTCCACCCCAACCGCTCTGGGTCGCGTCGGTGCTCGAGATCGAGGACGCGTCGAACGGTGTCCAGCCACGACCCGTAGCCGACGTCGTGGGTGGAGCTCGTCACTGGCCAGCGACCCTGCTTCTCGTGCTCTTCGGGGCGCTTCTCACCTGGATCGTGTTCACCTCGAGTCGCGCGGCATGGATCAGCGTGCGAGACCGGCCCCTGCCACCGCCAGATCCTCGTCTTGCGGCGCTCGCCGCTTTCGATGCGCTGTTGGCGGAGGGTCTCCACAGACAGGGTGACGTTCGGAGTTTCTATACCCGGGCCAGCGATATCACACGGCGCTTCGTTGAAGTGCTCGATCAGCGGTGGGGTCCGGCTCAGACGAGCACCGAGCTGATGACCGACCTGGAAAGGGCGACGGAGCGTCCGGACTTTACCTCGATCCCTCAGGTCGACGCTCTGACGGGTGTCATGGGCCATGCCGAGGAAGTGAAATTCGGCGGTGACCGACCGGCGGCCGACGACGCCGAGCGTGAGGTCAGCGAAGTACGCAGTTGGATTGAAGGGACACCATCTCCATGACGCTCGACTTCACCCAGCCACGCTGGCTCTTCCTGCTGGCAGCCCTCCTTCCGCTCGCGGTGCTGCTTCGACCCGGGCCAAGGGCGGCACTCACCATGGCGGCATCTGATGATGGATTCGGTCGCGCCACGGGACGAAGCTGGCTTCAGTGGCTCCCCCTGCTTCTTCGGCTCGTCTCGTTCGTCGCACTGATTGGAGCACTGGCCGGTCCCCAGGCGGTCCGCGTATTCGAGGAGCCCCAGGAAGAAGGTGTCGGCATCGCGCTCGCGCTGGACCTCTCGACATCGATGTGGGCCGAGGATATGGGTGCACGGGTCAGTCGACTCGATGTAGCGAAAACGACTGCCATGTCGTTCATCGATGCGCGTGACGACGACATCGGCCTGGTCGCATTCGCCGGCGAAGCTCTGACCCGCCTGCCGCTCACGCACGATGGGTTCGTCGTGCTCGATGCAGTCGAACAGCTCGAGGTCGGACTGCTCACCGACGGAACCGACATCGCCGGGGCGATTGCGGCTGGGGCCGGGCTCCTCGAAGACACGCCCCACGAGTCGAAGGTTCTGATTCTCGTCACCGACGGAGCTCATAACAAAGCCGGCGTGATGCCCGACCTGGCGGCACGTGCCGCGGCTGCAGTCGGAGTCACCATCTACCCGGTCGCAATCGGGCAGGAACGAGGCCGGGACCAGAACGCGATGGAGACCGTACTGACGCAGGCCGCGCGCATTACCGGAGGCGAGTACTTCCAGGCCACCGACGTGAACGCCCTGAGCGCCATCTATGAGGAGATCGATCGGCGTGTTCAGCCCTCGGAGGCAACGATCCAGCGGATCGAAACCACCCCGTACCGCTGGCTCCTCGCTCTCATCGGGCTCTCGCTTGCCGTTGCGGCGATCGCTCTGCGCGGCTCTTCGCTGGGGGTCCTGCCGTGATCTTCGAGCGTCCCGATCTGATCATCCTGGCTCCGACCCTCTGTTTCCTCGTCGCGCTCGCGCTCCTGAACCAATGGCGACGGGGCGTGCGGCTCGTCGACGCGTACGGTGGACCAGAAGCCGCGCTGCGCCTGGCGGGCCGGCGGCTCGAACGCTTCCCGGCCATGCGTCTGATCGCAGGCCTGATCGCCGTCGCGGCTCTCGTCGCCGTCACCGCAGGCGTCGCCCCGAAGAGCGCGGAGGAGACCCCCGTGACGCCGGTTGATCTACTGATCGCTGTCGACGTCTCGCACTCGATGACCGGGACAGATGTCGAACCGAGCCGAATCTCGTGGGCGCAGCGCCTCGTCGAGGACCTCATCGAGGCGGGCATCACCGACAGGGTCGCCCTGAGTGTGTTCGCTGACTGGTCCTATCGACTGGTCCCGCTGACTGACGACGGGGACGTCGTGACCTTCTTCGCGCCGTGGCTCGTTCCTGACCTGGTGAACTCGCGGGATCAGGGGACCACACTCAGCATTCTGATCGACGACGCCGTCGCAGCGTGGGACGAACGCGCCCAGCCCGATGCAATCTCGATCATGCTCGTCGTGTCCGACGGGGAGAGTCACGACGGAGCTGATGCGGTGATCGCCTCGACGCGCGCCGCCGTCGATGCCGACGTCATGGTCTGGGCCGCCGGTATTGGAACGGCCGCCGGGTCCCCCCTGACACTCACCGGCTCCACGGCCCCGCTCCTCGACGGCTCCGGCTCACCGGTCGTCGCGGGATACGACGAGGGCATGCTTCGACAGATCGCAGATGTCGGTCGAGGCGCCTTCCATGAGATCAACAGCGAGGACGGCATCAGCTCGCTCGTCTCCGACCTCCGTACTCTTTCAGGATACACGGACTCCGTGACAGAGCCGACACGGGACCCGACCGTCTGGCTGATTCTGATCGGGCTCGTGCTGCTGGTACTGGATGCCTTCTTCGATACCGGTATCGCGCTCCGGAGACGACCATGACTCGCGCCTGGTGGACGCGCATCGGAGTCGGTGTGATCGCCGCGAGCGGCCTGGTGTTCGCGTGGACCACGGAGCGCGGCAGCCTCGAGCGCGGGAATCGCTTGCAGCGCGCCGGCGAGTACCGAGAGGCTGCAGGAGTCTACACCGAACGAACGCGGGTCGACGCGGTCAACGCGGAGCTGCGCTATAACCTCGGGACGGCTCTGGCCCAGGGTGACGATCCGGGTGCGGAGGAGGAGCTCAGCAGAGCGACGCTCTCTCCAGACCCTGAGGTAAAGGGGCTCGCACACTACAACAAGGGCGTGCTCCGACTCGATCGAGCGCTCTACGCAGAGGTTGCTGACTCGGTTCGAATTCACGCTGCAGCATCCGTGGAAGCCAACCGGCTCGCGCTTCGTCTCCGCCCCGAGGACGATGATGCGAAGTGGAATCTCGCGATGGCGCTTCGACTGCTCGATTCCGTCAGCGCCCAGGAGCGTCGGAGTGGACGGGAAATCACCGAGGGAGCTGTCGAGGCCGACGTCGTGACCCGATCGGTGAACGTGCCGGATGCGGAAGAAGACGAGCGAGCTGAGGACCCGCCTGCCCAGGGTGAAAGCGAGACGTCCGTCACACTCGGTGAAGAGACGCCGCTCTCCCCGGACCAGGCGGCCGAGATCCTGGGTCGTTCTCATCTCGACCCGACCCTGATGCTCACGAAGTTGCTCGCGCTCGAGAGTCGTTCGCGATTCGGGCGCCGACCCTCGCGTGGAGCACGTCGATGGTAGGCAGGCAAGGTCCTGCCGAGGCTCAGCCCGGGGACCGGTCCATAGACCGTTGGGCTGCCGATGACACATCTTCGCCCCGTCGCGACGCCCACCCCGCGATCTGAACCGCTTCCCCGGCTCCGGTCCACGTCCTCCCCCGGAACTGCAGAGCCGTGCCAAGCAGGTGAACGTCCTCACGCACCATGTCGTCGGTCGATTCGCCGGAGACGACGACGTCGTCGAGCGCGACCTGGCGGGTTACGGGCCGCCCTCGCCGAATACGGATGTCATCCATAGCCGGGGCCACGGCCGGGTCCCACTCTCGGATCGAGAGCTCTTCGAACTCTCGTGCTTCTTCGCCGGGTGCAATCGGGACTCACGCGCCGGCGCCTCCATCCGCAGAATCCCGTCAGCCCACGCGGTCAGAAGCGGTCGATCCGTCAGGCATCGATGACCTCCGAAGGGTCCGGCAAGCGCGCGTCCGAGAGTCGTAATTTCGCCGCCCTGATCCGCTCCGTATCTGCGACCTCCACGACGTACTCATTCGGTGTGTAGTGGCGTCCCATGGGAACGCCATCGCGGCGGTAGTTCATGTCGCTGGCCCGTCGTCGAGTCGCCCCGATGTGTACCTCGGTCACCCCGGGGACAGCCATCACCTGCTCGATATTGTGTGGACGAATACCACCGCACGGCATGATGACCAGCGCAGTGCCGGCCTGCTCGACGAGACCAGAGAGCCGATCCAACTGGTCCAGAACCGAGGACTCTCCTGCAGACGTCAGGATTCTCGCGACACCCAGCTCGGCCAGGGTGTCGAGGCTCTCAGCGAGATCACGGGAAAGATCGAAGGCCCGGTGGAAGGTGACGGGCAGGGGGCCGGCCGCCTCAGTGAACTGACGCACCCGCTCCCGATCGACCCGGCCGTCGGCATCGAGGACGCCGAACACCAGACCAGACGCCCCTGCGTCAGCGAGCGCGTCCACGTCACGGAGCATCACCTCGAACTCGAGAGGTGAATACAGGAAATCGCCTCCCCTCGGTCGCACCATGGCCACCACCGGCACGTTCGACCGAGCAGCGGCAAGCTGGACCGACCCAACGCTCGGTGTGGTCCCGCCCTCGACGAGGTTATCGCACAGTTCAACGCGATCAGCACCCGCTGCAGCCGCCGCCACGGCGAAGTCCGCCGAACCGCAGCACACTTCCAGAATCGTGTTCTTCATGGTGGGGGCAGGTTGGCACCCGAGCACGACGCACGCCAGCTTCTCGTATGCTACCGACTGCCCCAGACAATACCGTCGCGGTCATCGGCGCAGGAGCCGCCGGGCTTCTCGCCGCGCTGACCGCATCTCGTGCCGGAGCCGATGTGGTCCTGATCGAGCGCACGAAGGATGGGGGGCGGAAGATCCTCATCAGTGGCGGCGGGCGTTGCAACATCCTTCCCAGTGTCGCCCAGCCCGAGCGTTACGTCACCGACTCATCACCGAACACTCTGCGCAAGATCCTGCGCTCCTGGCCGCTGGCCGACCAGCGTGCCTTCTTCGAACTCGAGCTCGATATGCCTCTGGAACTCGAACCGGAGACCGGAAAGCTTTTCCCGTCCAGCCATCGAGCGCGCGATGTCCGCGACATGCTCGTGCAGCGCGTCCGAGAGGCTGGGGCCAGGATCTGGTTTGATGCGTCCGTCACCGGGCTGCGGTCATCGGACGGAACATGGCAGGTGGAGCTCGAGGGCGCGCCTGCACTCACCGTAGCCCGGGTCATCCTCGCTACAGGTGGGCTCTCCGTGCCGAAGACCGGAAGCGACGGAATCGGACTGGGCATCGCCGAGGTACTCGGGCACACGATGCACGCGACATATCCTGCGCTCACACCACTCACGGCCCACCCTCACCCTCACACACACCTCGCGGGCGTTTCACGAACCGTGTCGATCTACGGGCAGGGTACCCGGCCGGCGTTCTCTACCACGGACGGATTCCTGATCACACACGATGGGTGGAGTGGCCCCTCCGTGCTCGACGCGTCGCATCTCGCAATCCGCGGCCGGCCGGATGGATCACGACAGGAATTGCTGATCCAGTGGTCGGACGCCAACGCAACGGAATGGAACGAACGCCTGCAGGCGGGCGGCGGCACCGTGCGGTCTACGATCGGTCCGACCCTGCCCCGCCGGCTCATCGACCAGCTTCTCTCCGAGGCTCGCGTCGACGGCACGACATCGCTGTCGCAACTCCGTCGGGATGACCGCAAGGCGGTCGTAGACGCACTGGCACGGTACCCTCTGCCTTGGACCGGGGACGCGGGCTACAAGAAAGCCGAGGTCACCGGAGGCGGGGTCGCGCTATCGGAGATCAACCCGACCTCCATGGAGTCACGCCGCTGCGAGGGTCTCCACCTGTGCGGAGAGATCCTGGATGCATTCGGACCCATCGGCGGGCACAACTTCCTCTGGGCGTGGGCGACCGGTCGAGCGGCCGGTGCTCATGCGGCCGTAGCGCTCCAGGCCTGAGCGCACCTCTCTTGCCACCCACGCCCGAACAGAATCCAGCGCGAAGGCGCGACACACTGGACGAGGGTCTTATCGTGAACGAGTCCGCTGGTGAGACCGGCACCCGATGGTCGCGGCGGGCCTTCCTCGGCGTGGCCCTCTCTGCACTTCAGGTGCAGGGTTCAGCGGACCATGCGCCCCGGAATCCGCGGCTGACCGCTCGCCCGGGACGGCCGTTTCGGCGAGTTGCCACGGGCCAGACCCGAATCGGCGAAGGTCTCGCTCGGGGTGGCGACCTGTTCGTCCCCGCGTCGTACCGGGAAGAAGAACCGGCTCCTCTCATCCTGGCCCTGCACGGGGGTGGTGGCGATGCCGGCCGGTGGTCGGCCCTGCATACGATATGTGGACAGCAGGGCATCGTGCTTGCGGCTCCGGACTCCCGAGGCCGCACGTGGGATCGTGTACACGGGTCCTTCGGTCCCGACGTCGCGTTCATTGACGCTGTACTGCGCTTCACCTTCGAGCGGTGCTCGATCGATCCCGCTCGTATCGGGTTGGCGGGCTTCTCAGACGGTGCGTCCTATACGCTCTCGCTCGGGCCCTCCAATGGCGACCTGTTCACGCATCTCATGGCATGGTCACCGGGCTTCTCGAACCCCGAGGATCCGATCGTGGGTCAGCCCAGGGTCTTCGTATCCCACGGGTCCGAGGACGGTGTACTTCCGGTCGCCCTGAGTCGTTCGGCCATCGTACCGATGTTCGAGATGGACGGGTATGACGTCACGTATCGCGAATTCGTCGGACGCCACGAGCTGACTGCCGAGACCATCGCACAAAGCTTCAGCTGGTTTCTCGAGGACTGACCAGCGCACTCAGAACAGTGGGCCTAATCCGGGTACTCACAGCCCACGGGCGTTCAGTCAGCCGGCATGGCTCGGTGTATTTCCTCCAGGACGTACGGGTCAGACTCGACCGATTGACGGGCACGAAGAAGGGCTGTCGAAGACGAGACACCGGCCATCTGCCCCAGCGCCCAGGCCGCATGCCCACGAACCAGGGGTTGTGCGTCACTGAGCGCTGTCTGCAGCACGGTGAGTGCCTCAAGCTCCATCTCCGAATCGAACGCCTCAGCCCGGAAGGCATTCCCGATTCCCACGAGCAGATTTCTCAGCATGCCCTTTCGCCGGGGCCGCGCCAGGGGCGACTGCGCATACGCCCGCTGAAAGCCCTTTTCCGACATATCCAACAGGCGGGCAGCAAAGTCGATCAGAGACTCGGCCGGCTCATCCGGCGCATACGCCGGGTCGCCTTCGCGAGCGAACCGCTCGTTCCAGGGGCACACCTCCTGACAGATGTCGCACCCAAACACCCGGTTGCCGATCGCGGCACGATATTCCGCAGGAATGGGGCCTTTCAGCTCGATGGTCAGGTACGAAATGCACCGACGAGCATCGATCACGGGGGCGCCGACTTCGTCGCGGCCCAGAAGCGCACCCGTGGGACACGCGTCCAGACACGCTCGGCACGTACCGCAATGCTCAAGCGAGAACGGTTCCGTCGGCTCCAGCTCCAGGTCGACCATGAGCAATCCGAGCAGGAAGTAGGACCCGCGCTCGGGATGGATCAGCATCGTGTTTCGACCGAACCACCCCACACCTGCACGCCGGGCGAGCTCCCGCTCGAGGACGGGCGCGGTGTCGACCAGCACCCTGCCCCGCACCTCTCGTCCGGTCTCCTCGTCGAGCCACGCCAGGAGTCGTTGGAGTCGCTTCGGGATCACGCTGTGGTAGTCGTTCCCCCCTGCGTAGCGTGCGATCACGGCGTTGCCTGATTGGCCGTCGCGCGACCCGTCCTGCGCCGACCTATGCAGCTGGTTCCCGTACTCGTGCCCGACCACAACAATCGACCGGGCCCGTGGGAACGAAGTCGCTGGCTCAGACCTGCGCTGTCGGGCGTCGTCGCGGGCCAGGTAGGCCATCTCCCCGTGATAGTCGCTCTCCAGCCACGCATCGTAGAAGGCCATGTGCTCCGATGGCTGAGGGCGTACCACCCCACACAGCGTGAACCCCAGCCGTTCGGCTTCTCCTCTGAGCGCTTCCGTGAGCTGCGCGGGGGACGGCTCGTTCACGCCCGTTCAGAGACCGGTGGAAGGCGATACGCGCGACCCTTCCACTCCACATTGGAGCCACGAACCCAGGACCGGACGAAGATCCACGAGCCCACTAGCGCGGCGAATGGATACAGCGGACCATAGAGAGCCGAGACATGCATGCGCCGGTAGAACCACACCCACAACACAGTACTCGCAGCGTAGACGCACACCGCCCAGAGACTCCAGCCTGGTCCCAGCCAGCTGTCTACTCCCAGAAGCCACTGGGCACCTGCAAGAGCCAGCACGGCAGGCGCCAGTAGCCAGAGTGTGACCCCTGACACGAGTGACACCGGTGCTACAGCGGGCCGCATCCAGCGTGGAAAACTCTGCAAGCCACCGGTCACGATGTTCTTGGACCAGCCGGCGACCAGGCCTGCCAGCGACCGGTACATCCGCGTCGAGAGATCGTTCTCGGCGCTCCGGATCCTCAGCGCGAAACCGGCTCGCTTCACATGCTGTGCAAGCGCGAGGTCCTCGACGACCTCGTCGCGAACCGCCTTGTGCCGGCCAATCCCTTCGTAGGCGTCACGGGTGAAGAGCAGGAACTGACCATTCGCGATGGCGTCCCGCCACCGAGCATTGGCGGCGGCACGCTCGAAGTTGGGAAACCGGATGAGCATGAGCATGAAGATGTGGGGCTGGACCAGGCGCTCCCAGAAGCTCCCGAGAAGCTGACGTCCCACGACGGTCAAGAGACCCGCTCCGTCTTCGTACAGGCCCGCCACCGCCCTCTGCAACAACTCCGCTCCGTGCGTCGTGTCGGCATCGGTGAACAGCAGAAGATCGCCGTCCGCAATCTGGGCTCCCTGAGCGCACGCCCACGGCTTTCCCAGCCACCCCTCCGGGAGTTCATCACCGTCCAGGACTACGAGACGCTTGGCCCGGCCCTGCTCGACGGATCGAGCCAGTGCGCCGGTCTCATCATCGCTCCGGTCATCGACAACGATCACTTCGAAGTCGGGATAGTCCGAGGCCACGAGAGAGTCCAGGCATGCCACAATGTTGATCGCCTCATTCCGAGCGGGCACCACAACGGAAACCGAGGGGGTTCGCGAGGACCTCCCCGCAGGGAGCTCGCGAGGGAACCGCACGACGAGCAGAACAAGGACCGGCAAAGCGATCCAGGGAAGCGCCAGAAGCAGAGGGGTCATATGAGGTGAAACGCTCTCGCATTCGCGGAGTAGTCGGATGCCGTATGTCCAACGTACCGTAGTCTCAGCTACCCCGAAGGAGACCACCGTTGCCCGACTTCCACGCACTCCGAGACGAGTTCCCCATTCTCGCTCGGAAGACCTATCTGAATTCATGCTCTCTCGGAGCACTCTCGCGGCGCTCAGAGACGTATCTCGGGGAGTTCGTCGAACGTTGGCATGACATGGGGGCGGCGGCCTGGTACCAACACTGGCTCGGTCGGGTGGAGGACCTTCGGGGCCGCGTTTCGGCCTTCCTCGGGACAACACCCCGCGAGCTGGCTCTGCTCCCGTCGACGTCCTCCGCCCTCGCAGCCGTCACGGAGTCGGTTCGGCCCAACGGTAGGAATCGAGTCATCTGTACCGAGCTCGACTTCCCGACATTGGCCTACCAATGGGCGGTCAAGCCCGAAATTGAAATGGTTGTTCTGAAAAGTCCGGACGGTGTGCGGATCGACCCCGAGCAGTTCGAGGAGGCTGTGGACGAACGCACCCTCTTCCTCGCTACAAGCCACGTCTTCTTCGCCACCGGATATGAGCAGGACCTCGGCGCACTTGCTCGCATCGCGCGTGATGCTGGTGCGTATTCACTCATCGACGGGTACCAGGGGGCCGGGCAAACCGCGCTCTCGCTCCCTGAAACCGGCGTCGACTTCTACACGACCGGGCCGCTCAAGTGGCTGCTGGGTGGGCCGGGCCTCTCCTACCTCTACGTCCGTGATCAGCTGGTCACGGAACTCGAACCCAGGCTCACCTCCTGGTTCGCCACGAAGCGCCAGTTCGATTTCGACCTTGAGGGTTTCGAATACCGTGACGATGCCCGTCGATTCGAGCTCGGCACGCCCTCGCTGCCCACCGTGCATACCGCGCTCGGAGGGCAGGAGATCATCGACGAGGTCGGGCTCGACGCGATCCTGGAACGGAACAGGAGTCTCACAGACCACCTGATCGGAGCGGCAGAGGCTGCCGGTATGGCGCTCACCCTCGCCGAACCTGACCACCGGACATTCATCCTGATGGTCCAGCACGACGACCCCTCAGGAGCCGTAAAGCATCTTGCAGCCAACGGAATCATTGTCGACTACCGGCCCGGACACGTCCGCCTCAGCCCTCACTTCTACAACACTACCGACGAGCTCGATCGATGCATCGAGGTACTGGCAGGTTACAGCGGCTGAACCAAACCCCACGCGTCGTGTGTCAGTCTTCTTTGCGCGTCCACCGCTCCGAGTCGCGTAGCCGGTACTTCTCGAGTACGTCGCCGAGAGCGTCGTCCAGATCGATACCCTGCTCATTCGCGATGACCAGGAGCACGAAGAGGATGTCGGCCAGCTCGATGGCCAGATCCTGATCCGGCTCCTCCGGCTTCTTCGGTTTGTGACCGAACCGATGGTTCATCTCTCGAGCGAGCTCTCCGACCTCTTCGATGAGCCGTGCCAGATTGCTCAGCGGCGGCCAGTAGCCTTCCTCGAACTGTGAGATCCACGCATCGACCCGCTGCTGCGCCTCCCGCAGCGTGAGATCCTCGGCGGACACCTCATCGTCGGTCACGGCACCAGCACCAGCTTCCCGAAGATCTTACCGTTTTCAAGAATCTCGTGCGCTCGTCGGGCGTCCTTCAGAGGCATGACTTCCTGAACCACCGGATCGAACACTCCATCGAACACCAGTCGCATGACTTTTCGGAATTCCGTGGGTGTCCCCATGGTGCTGCCGAGGATCTCCAGTTGCTTCCAGAAGACGAGGCGGATCTCGGTAACACCGCGAGAACCCGTGGTCGCGCCCGAAGTCACGAGTCTTCCACCGCGTGCAAGAGCGCGCAGCGCTTTGGGCCAGATCTCCTCACCCACGGTGTCGAAGACCACATCTACGCCGCGCTTGTAGGTGTCCCGCCACACCTCCCTCGAGAAGTCGACCTCGAAACGGTCGTAGACGATGTCGGCGCCCAACGCCTGGGTGCGGGTCACATTCTCAACCCCTCCGCTCACGGCGAAGACCTTGGCGCCCGCTCTGCGGGCGATCTGGACCGCCGCTGTCCCGACGCCACCCGACGCACCGGTAATCAGGACGGTATCTCCCGGGCCCAGACGTCCACGGGTCATCAACGCACGCCATGCCGTCACGAAGACGAG
The DNA here is from genome assembly GCA_022428035.1 of Longimicrobiales bacterium. Classification (GTDB taxonomy): domain Bacteria; phylum Gemmatimonadota; class Gemmatimonadetes; order Longimicrobiales; family Gaopeijiaceae; genus UBA2589. Next base: position 2,301 of record JAKMDG010000048.1, on the reverse strand, counting down.
GCCCGCGGCAGCCGCCTCGGTGGACGGGAACCCATCAGGGATTTCCAGAAGGTTCTTGGCCGGCACCACGGCATACTCGGCGAAGCCACCCTGGGTGTGCTCACCAATGATCTGGAACGGGGGCTCATCGAAGGATTCACCCCGGTCCTGTGATTCATACCAGTCGTACCCGAGTGACGGGTCGACCACGACGCGGGTGCCGATCGGAACGTCATTCACTCCGGGCCCAACCGCGTCGACCACCCCAGCCATATCGGACCCACCGACATGGGGCATTGGGGTCTCGATCGGAAGGCCGCGTCGGACCCAGAGGTCCAGATGGTTCATCGCCGCGGCTTCGACCTTGATCCTGACCTCGCCGGGGCCGGGCTCCGGCACAGGGATCTTCTTGACCTCGACCACCTCAGGACCGCCGAAATTCTCGAATACCGCTGCTCTCATCATCTTTGGCATCGTGAGACCCTCACAGAGTCCAGGCGGGACGACCGAAGCTACCGTGTCCACTACCGACCTCAAAACCACCTGGCCATCGTCGGTGGATCGGCATTTCCGCTTCTTCTAGCTTCCGGCATGAGCCAGAACGATACGACGCTGGGTGGCTACTTCAGCGTTCATGACCGGCCGCCGGCCTGGGAAGGCTCGGACGGTCATCCATATACCGTGTCCCTCGAGACCGAAAAGACCGGCAATCTGACAGCGCCGTGGGAGGGGTACCTTGTATTCCCGAGATGGGCGCAGAACGGTGTCGGGGTCGTAGGTCACGTGGAAACCGCCACCATCGTGCGATCCCGTACGGAGGATGAGGCCCTGGAAACCCTCCGCGGCCTCGACCTCCACGATACGAAGTTGCTGCTGGAGACTGCGATCCGTGCGAGTGAGGATGTCCAACGTGGCTGAACCCTTCCTCCGGATCACCGAGATCTTCCACTCGATCCAGGGTGAGTCCACCTGGGCCGGCATGCCGTGCACGTTCGTCCGTGTCACCGGATGTCCGCTTCGCTGCACCTGGTGCGATACCGAGTACGCCTTCCACGGCGGCACGCGAATGACGTTCGACGAGATTCTGGCTGAGGTCGCACGTCACCCCGCGAAGATCGTCGAAGTCACGGGTGGCGAGCCACTGGCCCATCCGGGCGTCTTCCCCCTGACCGAACGCCTGCTGGAGGCCGGATACACGGTCCTCGTCGAGACGTCCGGCGCGTTCGATGTCGAGCCGCTCGACGAGCAGATTCACACGATCATGGACCTCAAGTGTCCGGGCTCGGGAGAGGTCGAAAAGAACCGGTACGAGAACCTCGATCACCTGACGGGACGCGACGAAGTGAAGTTCGTCGTGAAAGACCGGCTCGATTACGAGTGGGCGAGGTCCGCCATCGACACGTACGGACTGGGTGACCGGGTCGTTCAGGGCACGCTGCGCGCGCTCCTCATGTCCCCGGTCTGGGGTGACATCGAGCTCGAGGATCTGGCTGGCTGGATCCTTGAGGACGGGCTGCCGGTCCGGTTCCAGATTCAGGTTCACAAGTTGATCTGGGGTGCGGAGGCGACGGGAGTCTGATGTCAGCCTGGCGGCGCGACCCGCGTCTCGGTCACCTGCGCCGCTCAGTGGAAGGGCTGCACACCCCTGGCGACATGCCTCCGATCACGGCCGAGGGGCGTATGGAGGCCGCGGTCGCACTGGTCATCCGAGCCCGGACCGACCTCGACGTCCTCCTTATCAAGCGAGCCGAGCACGAGCATGACCCGTGGTCCGGGCATATGGCGCTCCCTGGAGGACGCTGGGAGCCCGGCGACCTGGGGCTTCAGCACACCGCCACGCGCGAAACCCGGGAAGAGACGGGGGTCGATCTGAGGACTGAGGGCGTGGAGCTGGGTCGACTCGAAGAGGTACAGCCAGCCAACCCACAGCTACCTATCGAGCGTATCGCGCCGTTCGCCTTCGCCGTGCCACCGGAGACCGAGGCGGTCGTCGCTAGCCACGAACTGGACAGCGTGCATTGGGTGCCGATCGACCTGCTGGCTCGGCCCGAGACGGCGAGCTCAACGCGGATCCACTTCTCCGGCTTCTCCAAGTCGTTCCCCAGTTACCACGTGGTCGGCGAGCACGTCTGGGGGCTGACGCACCGGATCCTCACCGGCTTTCTCGATGCGTATCGGAGTCAGTTGTTCTAGGGCACTCCTGACGCTGCCGTCAGCGGCGCCCCAGGACGACATTCAGCGTCACACGTTCGCCATCCCGCTCGACAATGATCACGACCTCGTCTCCAGGCTTCTTCTCGCGAAGCGCGTACGTATATGCGT
>JAKMDG010000404.1 GCA_022428035.1 Longimicrobiales bacterium | reverse complement strand
CGGCGATCGTGTTCGTAAGGCCGCCGGCAATCGCACCGAAGCCGATCTTCACCAGGGCGAGGACGAGTTCCTGGTTCATCGCATCATCGTCGTTCGTGCACGAGGACCCCATGCACGTCGTAGATGTCGTCCCCTGCGGTGATGCGACCCGTTACTTCGAAGAGCGCTCGCACGGGGAGCAGGGGCCCCGGACCTTCACCGGGGTGCATCTCGGCGGAGATGGCTTCGAGGCGGCCCTCCATCGCTCCGTCGGTGGACCAGACCCGCCACTCGACCGGCACGTCACGACGCGCCGGCGGGAATGCCTCGGTACGCTCCCAATCGACACGTACGTCGGACCATTGCATCTGACGCTCCTCATGCAGCCCCCACATTCGGTAGGCAGGGGGCGTCTCACCTCCGTGCTCGGAGTCACCCGCCACGACGAAATGAGTGGAGTCTCCTGACAGGAGGAACGCCCAGTCGCCTGCGGGGGGAAGGGGCCCGGCCGACGCGCGTGCCATGTCGAGGATCATCCCGTCGATACGCTGGTCGACGAGGTATGCCGTTCCAGAGAGAACCTGGTACCGGTCACCGCGTGCACCGGTCCAGGGAGGATTGGCGTTGCCCAGCACGAGCTCGAGTGACCGCGCTCCCTGCTCATAGAGGATGCCATCGATCGCATCACCGTCACGGACCACGAGCTGCAGTCCCAGATGGGGTAGGAGGCGAGTCGGCGCCCGGGTAGGTGCCGTTGCCCAGCGTTCATTGTAGAAGCCGTCCCAGACGCCGCCACGCGCCAACCAGGCACGTGCTTCACGAGTCACGGCGTTGGGTTCTTCGATCGTCTGCATGAGCCAGGGAACGATGAACACACTGTCTGCGGTCAGGGATGCGAACACGAAGTTCCGTTCGTAAAAGCGACGGCCCAGGTTTCCGCTGTCGGCCACGGCGTCCCCGCTGGCCGTCCCCTGGGGAAGGGGTGGGTCGCCGTCGCCGCACGCGAGCGCGGCGCTCAGGATCACGGAGCCAAGGACCCAGCTCCGTGCGCAACGATCGATCATGTCGCTTGCCTGTACACCGGGTGCCGAGTCGGATCGAGGACCTGCCCCGGCTGAACCGTGAGTTCGCCGTCCAGAGCACGGATGAAGCGTCCGATCAACCGCTTGCTGCGCCCCCAGTCGCCCTTCTCCTGACGAGAGGCTGCGGAAACGTCCACCCGTGTCTGCCCCAGGTGGTCGAGTCCGACCTGAATGTGGATGTCGGCTTCGGAGCCGAGGATAGGCGTCTTGGCGAGTGCCTCGATCACGCCACGCTGATCATCGGCACGTCCGATGCTCCATCCGAGCAGGCCTCCACCGCCCACTCGCATCGAGGCCTGCCAGACATCCTCGAACGGAATGGTGTAGGTACGGCCCCGCAGACGGGGGTCTTCGGACTCCTGATCCGTACGGGCCTGGTTCTCGTAGAGCTTGTCGAGGAGGCCGCTCAACCAGATCCCTCCAGCCCGATGGCGAAGCGGATGGAGACACTTGCCGTCACAGTCTGATCGCCTGCCTCGATGGGAGTGTCCGCCGCGCGCATGCTCATGGCCTCGACCTGATAGGGCACCGGCCCGGGTCGTGAGGCGCTGCCGGAGACCTCGAGTGGCTCACCGAGTCCATAGCCCAGTGACTCTGCGATGACCTGCGCCTCGGCTCGAGCCGTTCGCACCGCGAGGGCCATCGCCTGCGCTCTGGCCGGCCCGGTGTCCGAGGCGAAGAAGTTGATCCCCGCGACGCGGTTCGCACCGGATGCGATGGCTTGATCGATCACGCGGCCGACCGCATTCACGTCAGAGATCGTCGCCCGAACGTTGTTGTTGACCACGTACGCGACCACTTCACGAACTCGCTGGTTCGGGATATTCGAGTACTCCGGTCGAAGTGAGTAGCCGTGGGTGGCCAGCTCGAGCCCGTCGAAGCCTGCGTCGCGGAGCGCACGGAGCACCGAATCCATGGCATCTGCGTTGGCCTCGGACGCCTCACCCGCTGTACTGCCCCGAGTCTCCACGGCGAAGGTTACGGAGGCACGGTCGGGATCGACCTGTACGCTGCCAGTCCCGCTGACCTGGATCCAGCCGGGACCCATGACCGGAGCCTCCTGCCCGTACTGGTCGGTCGGGATCTCGTAGACGTTCAGTCGTTGGAGTGATTCGTCTGCGGGGGGCGCCGGCTGCCCGCCTGCGCCGGGCCCGGCACAGGCGTTCAATACGATGCCGAGCAGAACTGGCTTGATGATCCTGTTCATGGAACTCGGGGTGGTTAGAGATCGATTGTCACGCGATCGAACCACAGCCGTAGCTCGATCTGTTACGGAGGCTTTGCGGATCCGGTTATAGTGTGGCGCGCTCAACCACAGCCCGCCACACAAACCTGAGAGACGATGAAAGCGGTTATCCCACTTGCCGGGAAAGGTACCCGTCTTCGCCCCCACACTCATCATACGCCGAAGCCGCTCCTGAAGGTCGCCGGAACGCCGGTCCTGGCCTTCATTCTCGATGATCTCGTCGATCTCGGTGTGACCGAGGTCGTATTCATCGTCGGCCACCTGCGTGACACGATGCAGGCCTGGATCGAAGCGGAATACCCGCAGATCACGGGCCACTACGTAGTGCAGGAAGTCCAGGACGGCACTGCGGGTGCCATTGCTCTGGCCGAGCCGTATGTGGACGAAGATGTGCTGATCATTTTTGCCGACGCAGTGCTCGAGGTGGACTATGGCCTCACGAAGACGCTCGGCACCGACTACGCAGCCGTTCTCTGGGCCAAGGAAGTGGAGGACTACCAGCGCTTCGGTGTCATCGTCACCAACGAAGACGGCACGATGAAGCAGATCGTGGAGAAGCCGTCAGAGCCAGTCTCCAAGCTGGCCAACATCGGCCTGTACTACATCCGTGATCATGAACTCCTCTTCGAGGGCGTCAGGCATACGCTTTCGATCGACCCCGGCCCGTCGGGCGAGTACTATCTGACTGATGCCTTCCAGTACATGGTCGACCAGGGGGCGAAGCTGATCACCGCTCCAGTCGACGGGTGGTGGGACGCCGGGAAGCCCGAGACGCTCCTCGAGACCAACGGGCACCTGCTCGAGACCGGGTATGGTGGTGTCGACGCGTCGGCGACTGTCGAAGGCGCTGAGATCGTCGAACCCGTCCGAATCGAGCCGGGCGTTGTGGTCCGCGGGGGACGAATTGGGCCGAACGTGACGCTGGAGACGGGCACGGTCGTCGAGCAATCGGAGTTGAGGGACTGCGTCGTAGGACCACAGTCGAGGCTCGAGCGCGTCCGACTGCACGACTCGATGGTCGGAGGGCGTGCCGATGTCCGTGACGTGACGGGCAGCATGCGGGTTACGGACGACTCGGTCGTACTCGGAGAGAGCTGAGCCCGGGGCTTCAGAGCCCGGACCCACTAGTCGGCGGGAGCGACACCCGCGTACAGAAGGATGGTGTGAAGCGCACGGATGGTCCCATCGGGGCCGTCCACGTTTCGGTACCATTCCTCCGTGGTGTGAGCGAGTCCTGCGTCGCCACCACACCCCAGTGTCAGCGCCGGGATGTCGAGTGCCATCGGTACATTCGCGTCCGTGCTGGACAGCGCGAACTGCGGCTCACGACCGCGCCCCCGGGTCGCGACGAGTGCTGCCTGAACCAGGGGGTGGTCCTGGGTCGTCTCACCTCCCGGTCGGTCTCCGACCGTCTCGATCTGAGCCTGAAGGCCCGGCTCACGACCCAGCTCATCAGCGACGACCCCTCGTATCTGAGTCTGGAGGTCGTCCAGGTGGCGTCCGATTGATGATCGCGTATCGATCTCCAGCCAGGCCTCCTGCGGGATCGCATTGATACTCGTGCCTCCGCCCGTACGAGCCAGTGTGAGGGTGGCTCGGGGCTCCCTGGAGAGAGGCAGGGCCGTGAGGCGACTACCGATCCGATGCATGACGTGCAGTGGATTGGGCATGCCCCAGTCGACCCAGGAGTGCCCGCCGGGGCCCCGCACCGAAATACGGTAGCGCCGAGACCCCAGGCCGCGGACTACGATTCGGTCGAGCCCTGCTCCGTCCAGAGACACGAATGCACCTGCGCCATCTCCCGCACTCCCCTCCCGGAAGAGCTCCTTCACGCCGCGAAGGTCACCCATGCCTTCCTCTCCGACGGTACCCACGAAGAGTAGAGGGCGCGTGGTCCTCAGCCCGGAATCCTGGAGCGCCCGCACCACGGCCATCATGCAGGCCAGCCCTCGTGCATCGTCGGAGATGCCCGGTCCCCTGAGGAGATCTCCCTCCCGGGTGACTGAGACGTCGGTGCCTTCCGGGAAGACCGTGTCGAGATGTGCCGACACCACCAGCGCCCTCCCGTCGGATGCGCCCGGCCTGTCTGCAATGACGTTGCCGGCCTCGTCGGAACGCACGTCGACGAGGCCTGCGGCATGGAACAATCGAGCCAGTCGCAGGCCGCGCTTGCCCTCTTGGAACGGCGGGG
>JAKMDG010000563.1 GCA_022428035.1 Longimicrobiales bacterium | reverse complement strand
GGCCGACGTGATCTGAAAATCGGTGACTGGGAACCAGTTCTCGCCGGAGTCGGACGTCTTCCAGAGACCACCACCGGTCGCCCCGAAATAGCCCTCTTCAGGGCGCCCCCGGACGCCGCTGACCGCGATCGAGCGTCCCCCTCGGTCGGGCCCGATGTTACGCCACTCGTAGCCAGCCAGCAGAGCCGAGTCCAGAACGACGTCGATGCCACGCGATTGAGCCGCGACCGCTCGGGGTGACGCACTTGTGGCTGTGACCAGGAAAAGACCAAAGGCGATGGCGGATAAGGGTCTCGACACATTCATCACGTAGTTGTCCGTCTGTTCAGGTTGTCAGCAGAGTTGATGCCCACCCACGCTCACCACGTCACACGCAGTCAGCGCATACCGGCGTCGTCGGGATCACGTCGAGGCGTTCGGCAGAGATCTGATTACCGCAGGAGCCGCACGTCCCGTACGTGCCCTCATCGAGTCGATGAAGAGCGCGCGACAGCTCTTCCATTCGTTCACGTGTGCGTGCTTCGAGTGCTTCGAGCACCTCATCGTTTTCCATGAACTGAGCCATCTCGGGCCAGTCCAGTGGAATCTCCCGATCCTCGTTTCGAAGATGGCCGGAAATTTTTGCATGCCGAGAAAGCATCGCTCTGAGGTCTCCTTCGAGACGCTCACGAATCGTCCGTTGATCTTGCACCTAAATCCTCCTGAACGCTGACTATTTCATTCGTCGTGGTACACCACCGGCAAACGCGATTGTACGCGTTGAACCGATGGACGTCGACGAGCTGCGCTGGAACGAGGTCTGGTCCCAGTCGCGAATCAACCCACGTCCGGCTGCATCGCCTTGTCCACCGCGGCCTGTACACGGCCCTTCGGCGGGGCCCTCACGATCGAGTCACCGTCCCGATAGACGCGGCAGCGCGGGCCTGCGTCGGGCTCGCGCGCGGTCCAGGGGTGCGGGCCTGGCGCCACGTCCTCTCCATTCACCAGCACCGTCGGCGAACCAAGATTGATGGCATGCGGAGGGCACTCCGGATCCTCGCTGTTCCACTCAGTCCAGACAGCGGGAACGTCGGCGTTGCGGCAGACCTCACTGAGGAGATCACGAGCGAGATCGACATTAGGGCAGCCGGGATCGTACACGAGTTCGATATGGAGCTTCAGGCTCAGGGGTGTATCTCCGGGGGTAGCGGCCAGGGTGGAGCGGTCGCAACGTACCCTCTTCACCCAACCCCCGGCCACAGCTTCGTCTCCATGCGTCTCTCCCTGCACCCGCTTCGCACCCGTCCGGACCTCGCAGTCCTGGTATGCCTTCTACTCCTGCCTCTCGGCTCGACTACCCTCGAGGCGCAGACCACCAGCTCGACACAGGGGGCTGACGTCCAGTCCACCCCGGAGCAACGGTACGGAGACTGGGTTCGTCGACTTCCCTTTCGTGCCCAGGAGTACTCCTTCCGACGCAGCAACATGATCCGTCTGCTCGATGAGAGCGGAGGAGGGATCTACATCGCGCCGTCGTCGGATGGCCTCACGCACGGTGACACGTTCCGACAGCTCGAGGACTTCTGGTACTACACCGGCCTCGAAGTCCCGAACTCGATCCTGGTCCTCGACGCAGACGCGGGTCGATCGATTCTGTTCATGCCCGAGGATGACTACCGATTTTCAAATCCAGGACGCGCCAACGACTTCCCCGGTCGCCCCCTGCTCGACGACTACCAGCTGCGCAGCATCGCCGGAATCGAAGCATATCGACCGATGCGCGAGTTCGATGCCTTTCTCGCTCAAATGGTGCGGGCCCGGCGCGTCCTGCGCGTGAACGGCGGAGCAGCCGGCGCGCTCGTCACACCGGAGCTGCCGGATTTCGGGGGCCTGAATGCCCTGCAGACGATGATTCTGCGTATTCAGGCCGACTACCCGACCGCCCGCCTCCAGAATGCCTTCGAAGAGATCGCGCAGGGGCGAATGGTGAAGAGCCGCTACGAGATCCAGAAAATGCAGATCGCGGCCGATGCGACCGCTCAGGCCATCCTCGCTACGGCGGCGCTGATCCGGCCAGGAATCGACGAACGCACGCTCCAGGGTGAATTCGAGTCGACGTGCCGGGCACTCGGCAGTCAGACGATCCCGTTCACACCGATCGTGAAGTCAGGACCGAACAGCCTCTGGCCGTGGCGCGTGCTCGCCGCTCACTACGACCGAAGGAACCGACCGGTCGAATCCGGCGACCTGGTGATTCTCGATGTCGGATGTGAGGTCGATGGATACATCAGCGACGTCGGACGAACGTTCCCCGTCGACGGGCTCTTCACGACTGCACAGCGACACAAGATGCTGATCAGTCTGAACGCGGCGGACGCGATCATCGAGGCCATCCGTCCAGGCATGACCTTCAGGCAATTGACCGAGATCGCGTACGAGGCGATCCCGGACGACGAGGAGCGTTACATGCAGACTCCATCGTTCTTCGGTCACCACATCGGGATGCAAGCGGGAGATCCTGCGCTCATCGACGAGCCGCTACAGCCGGGTATGGTCTTCACCGTGGAGCCCTGGTACTACAACCATGAGCTCGACATCGCGGTTTTTGTCGAGGACGTGGTGCTGGTGACGGAGGAGGGTGTCGAGGTGCTGACAAAGGACCTCCCCCGGATGCCGGAACAGCTTGAGGCCGTAATGCGGGGCAACCGATGAGCGGCATCGAAAGGTCAGCCGGTGCAGAGCCAGCCGGAGGGCACGCCACCGGCAGCTCGGATGACGAACTGAGGGCACGTACGGAAGACGGCGACGGCATCCTGTGCGTCCGAAACCCCGAGATCCACCGCGGCTGGAATGGCATTCGGTACCGGACGGGGATGTCTGCGAAGAACGTGGGGTCGAACAAACTCTCCATGAACGTGGCGACGGTCCCCCCGGGTGCGGTCGCCTATGCTCACATACACGTCGACTTCGAGGTGATGCTCTTCATTCTTCAAGGCAGGGTACGGCACGAATTCGGCGAGAATCTCCAGAAATCGATGGACAATCAGGCCGGCGATTTCATCTTCATCGAGCCAGGCGTGCCGCACGAGGTCATCAACCTCAGTGACGTTGACCCGGTAATTGCCGTCGTGGCCCGCTCGGACTCGACGGAGTGGGAGAACATCGTAGACGTTCCATCGAAGCGGAGGCCGGGCGGCTGAGGTCGCGCCGGGAGGAAACATGAACGGAAAGGTCGAAGCACTGTGGATCAAACGCGCTCATCGCAGCGTCATGGATCCGGCGGAGCATGTCACCCTGGTCGAGGGCAAAGGCATTGATACCGACGCCAATTTCGGGCGCTCGAAGCGACAAGTTTCGGTGATCGAGAAGGAAGTCCTCGACCGCATCATCGCGGAGCTTCCGGATGTTGAGCCGCACATGCGCCGAGCCAACGTCATGGTCAGCGGTATCCGTCTGGAGAACACGCGCGGCCATATCCTCACACTCGGCGAGACGAAGATCCGACTGTGCGGAGAGACCCGACCCTGTGAGCGTATGGATGCTCAAGTCCAGGGCTTCACCGCGGCGCTCGACCCCAATTGGAATGGGGGTGCCTTCGGCGTCGTGCTGACTGACGGGCACGTCCGCGTCGGCGACGAGGCCTCCATTGAAGCCCCCACCGCGGCGTCGGACTAACTCAGCCCGGCACGGCCTCGCCCAATACCCCGATCGCATCCCGGATCTGCTGATCACTCAGATACGGGGCCGGTCCAAAGCGCAGTATGCTTCCGCGGTAATCCGTGCGCACGCCGCCATCGAGTAGCGTGTGGAAGAGCCGATCAGCATCTCCGCACTCGAGAGCCAGGAAACCACCTCGCTCATCCATCGGCACATCAGACTCCAGCCGAGCCAGGGTGGGGTCCAGATCCAGGGCCAGGAACTCGTCTCGTAACAAGCCGACCTGATGCTGACTGATCTCGCGCAGCCGCTCAGGTGTCAGCCCCTGCTCGACAAAGAAGTCCATGACGGCCGCACCACGGTACTGAGACGTCGGATCGTACGTCGATCCTGCGAATCTCGCTGTGCCTACGCCGTAGCGGACTTCACCAGGAATCCGCTCGTCGGCCAACTCGGCGAATTCCGCAAACCAACCCGTGATCACGGGACGCATCGTACAGCCCGGCGGCACCCGAAGCGCGCAGTTCCCCTCTCCGAGCTGGAGATACTTGTAACCACCCCCGACCACGAACGCCGACTCCAAACCCTCCAGGCTGAAGGGCACCGCACCGAGCGAGTGGTAACTGTCGATCAGTAGCTCTGCCCCGTGACGCCCACATGCACGGGCAATTTCTGAAAGATTCGGTACGATCAATCCGGTGCCGAACAGCACGGAGGACACCATGGCACATGCCGTGCGGTCGTCGACGTGAGCTGACACTCGTTCGGCGAGCGTGGCCACCGGCGTTGTTGGAACTTTGACGACCTCGATCCCCTCTTCGGCAAGGCGATCGAGCTGCCTTCGAATCGAGTAGAACTCGCCGTCGGTGGTGACGACTCGTGGACGGTCTCGCAGCGGAAGCGCGGATAGAAAGCGTACGATCAGCCCATGTGTGTTGGTCTCCAGGGTAATGTCTCCAGAGCACTCACCCATGAGCATTCGATACCCCTCGGAGACTCGATTCACCTTCTCTTCGACAGCTCCCCACTTTCCGTCGACCATCGCAGCCGCGTCGAGCCAGGCCTGCTTCTGCCCTTCAAACGCTACATCAGGCCACGCCTGGTGTGAGTGACCGGTTAGCAGGAGTCGGTTCGCAACGTCGAAGTGCGTGTAATGCCGCGACAGCGAACTCGGGTGTTCGGACGTCTCCGTCATCGTGCCCTGGGCGTCAAAGCTGAGACCGGATCTCCCACAGATCCGGGAAGAGTGGCTGATTCAAGGTGGTGCGGAGGTACAGTGAACCGGCCGAGTCACCGGTCCCTTTCTTCGAACCAATGGTTCGCTCGACCATCTTCACATGCCGGTAGCGCCACTCCTGGATCCCCTCATCGAGGTCCACGAGACGTTCACAAAGCTCGGCATTCCGGGGATCGTTCCGATACACCTGCACAAGCACGGCTTGAAGTTGTTCCGACGGCTCGATCGGCGCGGTCACATCCCGATCCAGCTGATCCTCGGGAAGATCGTACCCCTGGTCAGCCAGATAGCGTAGAACCGCATCCCAGAGGGTGGGAGCATCCCAGCGCTCCTGAAGAGCTACCCGCGCTCGTGAGCCCTCGGGGAACCGCTCGACGGAAGCACGCAGCTTGCGGCCCAACGCAAATTCGAGCGCACGGAATTGGTCACTCTGAAAGCCGCTTGCGCTGTCGAGCCGCTCCCGGAATGTCAGGAACTCCGTGGGCGTCATCGTCTCCAGTACGTCGAGCTGCGATACGAGGACCTTCAGAATGGTCAGGACGCGCTTCAGCGTGTGCTGAGCCCGCGGCGTATCCCCTTCACTGAGCAGCTTTGCGCAGTAGTCCAGCTCGTGCAGGACGACCTTGAACCAGAGCTCATACACCTGGTGAATCACGATGAAGAGCATCTCGTCATGCTCGATGTCGTCCCGCGGCTCCTGGAGACTCAGGAGCTCGTCGATCATCAGGTACTTCCCGTACGTCACGGCCTCGGACATTGATTTCCTTTCGATCTGTGCGGCTCAGCATCGACCCGGAGGTTCCGGGCACTCATACGAACGCGAAAAGCGCTCCCATGTAGGCGACATAAGAGACCACGAGTAGGGCGCCGGTGATACGTCCGATCTTCCATCCCTTCCATGCAAACGCGGCCAGGAGCGCGCTGGACAGCACCATCACGGGCACATCAAATACCATGAACCGAGTGGAAACCGGGATCGGCTCCGGGCTCAGCGCCGCCGCAACGCCCATGATCATCAGGATGTTGAACGTGTTACTCCCGATGATGGCACCAATCGCTACATCAGAGCGCCGTTCGAGTGCCGCCAGGACCGCAGTGGTCAACTCCGGCAGTGAGGTGCCGAGGGCGAGCACGGTCAATCCGATCACCGTCTCCGACACGTTGAAGCTCTGGGCAATCAGCACCGCGGAGTCCACGAGGAGGATCGCACCCAGCGGTAGCGCGACGATCCCGAAGCCAATGAAGAGCGCGATCGTGATCGGACGCACCGGCACGCCCAGGACCCATTCCATTGGCGTCGAAAGGTCCGCATTTCTCTGAGCTTGAAGTGTCGATCGCGCGGTGAGCCCCATGATCCCGATGAATGCCATCAGGAGAATCGCTCCACCGACCTGTCCAAGGCCGTTCACGGCAGCCAGGAGCGCGAAGCCGACCACCGACAGTACCATGACGATCACGTTACGGCGGACTGCCGCTCCATCCGGAAGAAGCGGATAGACCACCGCTGCGGCACCCCCTACCAGGAGAACATTAGCCGTATTGCTCCCCACGACGTTGCCAAGAATCAGATTCGGAAACCCGGTCGTCGCAGCCCGAAGGGAGACCATGAGTTCGGGAAGTGATGTACCGAACCCGATCACTGTGGCTCCCACCACCAATTCCGATAAGTGCAGCTTGCGCGCGAGACCCACAGACCCTCTCACCAGGAGGTCTCCCCCCAGAAGTAGGTATATGAATCCGGCGACGAGGGAGAGATAGATCAGAAGGCGTCGCTCCCCTTGGGCCGTCGAACGCGGGCGATCGCATACAGACGCCCACTCTCCTCTTCTGGAAAGGCATTCCAGTGGAGGGTCTTGAAGGACCCATCCAAGCAGAGGTAACGGTTCTCGAACCGGATCGTCGGCGATCCCCCGGCGAGCTTCTCGACCTCGGCTATGGTAGACGCTACGTCGTCAGGGTGCACCATTTCGATGAAGGGGCGCCTGAGCAGTTCGTCCTCGGGCCATCCCAGTTCGCGAACGAACGCCGGGTTCACTTTCTTGAAATATCCGTCGACAGACGCGATGCACATCATGTCGAGCGAGACGTCGAAGAAACGGCGGAACTCACTGAGCAACGCCACCTGCTCTTCGAGCGCACCCGCCATCTGGTCGAACGTGCGAGCGAGCAGTCCCACCTCGTCCTCCAGGTCGAGCCCGGAGCGAGCATCCAGCTGACCCGAGCCGATCTTGCCAGCAGTTTCGGCAAGAATATGGATCGGCTGAGCAAACCGGTAACCGAGCAGGGTTCCGAACAGAATGGCAAAGGCGGCCAGCGTGACAGCGAGGAGCAGGCTCTCGCTTCGGACAGCCTCCGTCGGCATGCGCTGCTCGGTCCGATCGACTTTCACGACGATGCCCCAGTTGGTCTCGGGAAAGAACCGGGTCGCGGCCATGACGATCTGCCCTCGATAGTCGAGCAAACCCTCCACGAGCTGGGGCTCCTCACCGGCGAGCGACCGGAGCGCCGGTCCATCTGTCCCGAGCTCCAGGCCGGCGAAGACCTCCGCGTCCTGCTCCGCCAGCTCATCGTCGTTGAAATCGCCCGTTCCCTCGAGTCTTTCCTCGTCAAACCCCAGAGCATTCCGAACCCGATGGAGTGTCCGCAAACCCCCGTTTGCGTCCCGGACCACGACCATCGCCTCCCCGGTCTCTCCAAGCCCCTGGGTGTTACCGGTCAGACTCACGATCTCATCGGTAGCCATGATCCCGTACACGTAGCCCAGAGTCACACCATCCAGGATGAGCGGTGCCGAGAACGTTACCGTGGGCGGCGAGCCAACACGGAACGTGACCCCTTCATAGCGGGTCTGCGCACCCCCGGTCTTGGTGATCTCGGCACTTCCCCGCACGGTCGCTGTCGCGGCCTCCTCTGCCAGACCCTCAGGCGACGTCACCTCCAGCAGCACGTTTCCGTCGACATCCCGAACGGTCAGCGCCCGGAACAGAGGTGACGCCGATACGGCATCGTCCAGAATACGCTCCATTCGTTCCAGCTCAACGGGGCTCCCCGTCCTGATGAAACCATCAAGACTAAGCCGCAACTGGGTGCGGCTGGCGACCAGACTGATGCGGTCATGCCAGCCACCGAGGACCTGCTCGAGGGACTCGACCTTGAACTCCGCAAGTCCCTCAAGGTGATCACGCGTGCTGTCGTACAGCGCCACCTCCACGCGCCCGAACATCGCGAAACCGAGCGCCAGCATGGACACCAGCGCGACGGAGACCTGGGCGAAGACGAGCTTGGTCCGGATATCCATGGCTACCTATTCACCTCCGAAATGGAACTCGAATCGTGGCGTGTAGCGCGAGACCGACTGATACTGGTCCGGCCACGGCAGATCGTACCCGAGCATATACGCCGCATGCCTCGTCCAGTATGGATCGAAGAGGTGAGCTCGCGCGATCAGACACAGGTCGGCCCGACCCGCCGCAATAATCGTGTTCACGTCCATCCACGACGAGATGTTACCCACGGCCATCGTCGCAATATCGACCTCGTTGCGCACCTGGTCGGCGAACGGCGTCTGATACAGTCGCCCGTACAGCGGCTTTTGAAACGGCACGGTCTGACCCGACGAAACATCGACCACATCGCAGCCGTGGTCTTTCAGCCTCTGGGACATCGCGACCGTATCCGCAGCCTCCAGACCGCCAGGCGCCCAGTCTACCGCGCTGAGCCTGACACTCGTGGGCTTCTCCTCCGGCCAGTTCGCTCGACAGGCATCGAACACCTCGAGTGGGAAGCGCATCCGATTTTCGAGAGAGCCGCCGTACTCGTCTTCTCGCTCGTTGGTCAGCGGAGACAGGAAGGAGGCAAGCAGATACCCATGCGCCATATGCACTTCGAGAAGATCGAAGCCCGCGTCGGCCGCAAACCCCGTCGCGCGGACGTAATCCGCAATCGCCGTATCCATATCCGTCCGCGTCATCTCGCGGGGTGTCTGGCTGCGCTCGGGGAAATACGGAATAGGCGACGCCGAGACGATGTCCCAATTGCCCTCCGGCAGCGGTTCGCTATCCCCGTCCCACAGGTTCTTCGTCGAACCCTTCCGGCCCGCATGCCCGAGTTGGATCGCGATCTTCGCAGGCGTCTGGCCATGCACGAAATTGACAATCCTGCGCCAGGCGTCGACGTGCTCCGGTCTGTACAGGCCCGCACATCCGGGCGAGATCCTCGCCTCCGCTGACACATCCGTCATCTCGGCGAACACGAGACCTGCTCCGCCAACCGCCCTGCTGCCAAGGTGCTGGAGGTGCCAGTCACCCACGAGCCCATCGTCGGCGGTGTACTGACACATGGGCGATACGACCACCCGATTCGGTACGACCATGTCCCGGATGCGGAACGGCGTGAACATGGGTGGGGGTGCCGGCCCACGAGCCACGGACTGACCTGTCTGCTTCTCCGCGTCGGCAGCTACGAACTCATCGACTCGCTCGAGGAACTCTGGGTCCCGCACGCGGACATCCTCATGCGTGATGCGCAGACTCCGCGTCAGCAGCGTGAAGGAGAACTGCGTCGGGTCCATATCCATGTAGCGCTCGGTCGCCTCAAACCACTCGAGGCTCGCCTGCGCAGCGCGCTGCAACGATTCCACCGGTCGACGCCGCTCTGTCGCGTAGTGTGCCAGTGCCTCCCCGGTCGAGTTCGTCGCGAGTAAGGCGTCTCGAAGGGCGATCGCATCGAGCATGCCGAGGCGCGTACCGGAGCCGATCGAGAAGTGCGCCGTGTGAACCGCATCTCCAAGCAATACCACATTCTCATGGTACCAGCGTGCGCAGCGGATGGTCGGGAAGCTACGCCATACCGACCGGTTCGGGATCAGCTCATGACCGTCCAGTTCCTGGGCGAAGAGTTCGGTACAGTAGGCCAGAGTCTCCTCCTCGGTAGCCTCATCCATACCCGCATTCTTCCACGCCTCTTCCGTACATTCGACGATGAACGTCGATCGACCTGGCTCGTACTGGTACGCGTGAACACGCCACAGACCGTGCTCGTTCTCGCGAAAGTAGAACGTGAAGGCCGGAAAGGGTTTGGCCGTGCCAAGCCAGACGAACCGGTTGGGTCGCCAGTCGAATGTCGGCTGAAAGTGCTCGGCCCAGGTCTCACGCACCGTCGAATTGACGCCGTCGGTACCGAGCACGAGATCGTAGGCCGCAGGATCGACAGAGATCGCCTCGCTCTCGCCACTCATAGATACACCGACAACGGAGGCCCCAGCCTCGAGCCCGTTGAACTCGCACTCGAAACGGATGTCGATCCCGAGGGCTTCCGCCTGGTTCTGCAAGACGGTAAGGAGTGTCTGCCGGCTCAAGCCGGAGAAGCCGTGCCCAGAGGAGCGAATGATCTCACCGCCGTAGTACACGTCGATGTCGTCCCAGTGGACGAAGTGATCGGTGATCGCTCGATACGTCTCCGGATCCGCGCTCTCCACTTCAGCGATGGTCGCGTCGCTGAACACAACGCCAAACCCGAAGGTCTGATCCGGCCGGTTGCGCTCGAGGACGACGATCTCGTACGCAGGATCAGCGCGTTTCATCAGGATGCCGAAATAGAGCCCGGTCGGTCCTCCACCCACGATGAGGATCTTCACACTGCTACTCCTCGAGCATTGCCCGAGCATCGGCAACCATACGGCCGGCGATAATCAGGTGCTGGATTTCAGTCGTTCCTTCGTAGATCCGGAGCGCACGGACCGACCGGTACAAGCGGTCGACGATGTGCTCGGCCATGACTCCGCGTCCGCCGAGAATCTGGATGGCGTCATCGATGATGCGCTGCGCCGCCTCGGTCGCATACGCCTTCGCCATCGCGGCCTCGATCGTGATACGATCCGCGCCGAGATCCTTCTCATATGCAGCGCGATATACGAGCATGCGCGCTGCAGTCAGCTCGATAGCCATACGGCCGAGTTTGTCCTGAATGAGCTGAAACTCTGCCAGCGGCTTCCCGAACTGCTCACGCTCGAGGGCGTGGCTCAACGCCTCCCTCAGCGCTCGTTCGGCCATACCGCAGGCGGCGGCTCCCACCGTCGGCCGAAGCTGGTCGAGTGTCGCCATACCGAGCATGAAGCCGCGCCCCTCGTCCCCCACCATGTGGTCGGCGGGTACACGGCACCCTTCGAACGCGAGTTCGCCGAGTGGATGAGGGGCGCTCATGACCTGTGCTCCGGCGAAGCGAAGTCCTTCCGTATCGGCGGGAACCACAAACGCGCTCATCCCGCGACTTCCCTGATCAGGATCAGTCGACGCGAAGACGATGTAGAAGTCCGCGATCCCTGCGTTACTGATGTACCACTTGTGCCCGTCGATCACCCACTCGTCGCCGTGCAGGTCGGCACGTGTCTTCATCGATGCGACGTCCGTTCCTGCTTCAGGCTCCGTGATGGCGAAGCCACCCATGAGCTCTCCAGCGAGCGCGGGCGCAGCCCATCGGGCCTGTTGCTCATCCGTTCCAGCGATCAGGAGTGGCGTGATCCCCAGTCCCTGTAGCGCCCAAACAGCATCCGCGAGGGGTGATGCCGATGCAATCGCCTCTCGAGCCAGGCATGCACCGCGAAGGTCCCGATTACCGATCGGAGCATAAAGACCTGCCTCACCCATGAGACGCAACAGCACACGCGCATCCGAGCGGGCATCGTCGTCTGACTGGGGCTCCGCGCGTTCCAGCAGCTCCCGAGAGGCGAACGCGGTCATCTCAGCGGCCCAGGGGTGGTGCTCGCCCTCGAGAAACGCTCGGACGGTATGGGTATCGGACATCAGGGCCGCTCCAGCGCTCGGTTACAGGAAATTCGGGTCGCGTTTCTCGACGAACGCGTCGTAGGACTCGCGAAAGTCCGGGTGCAGCATGAGTGAAGCCTGGATCTGGGCCTCGGCTTCGAGCGCGCCGGCGAGATCCATACTGGCCTCACGGTTCAACGAGTCCTTTGTGATCTCGAGCGCGAAAGACGGGCCTCGAGCCAGCTTCTCAGCCAGATCGGTCGCCGAGTTCAAAGCCTCTCCCTCGGGAACGACACGGTTGTACAGGCCGATGCGGTGGGCTTCTTCAGCGCTGATGAAGTCTCCCGTCATCAGCAACTCGCTCGCCTTGGCCATCCCGATGATTCGTGGGAGCATCCACGCCGCACCCATGTCCGCACCGGAAAGGCCGACCCGGGTGAACAGGTAGGCGATCTTCGCGGACTCCGCCCCGATGCGCATATCACACGCCGTCGCGATCACCGCACCCGCGCCGGCCACCGTACCGTTGAGTGCACCGAGGACCGGCTTGCGACAGCGACGAATCGCGAGAATGAGATCGCACGTCATGCGAGTGAACTCGAGGAGCCCACGCATGTCGCGTTCGAAAAGGCGACCGATGATATCCTCGACATCTCCGCCGGTGCAGAAGCCCCGACCCGTGCCCGTGATGATCACCACGCGCACGTTCTCTTCGTCGTGCAGCGCATAGAAGGCGCGCCGCAGCTCGTCATATACCTCGAACGTCAGGGCATTCAGCCGCTCTGGCCGATTGAGCGTGATCGTGGCGACGCCCGTGTCAGCGTCGAGGACGTAGTCGAACGAGTTCGGCTGGAACATCAGATGACCGCCGTGGCTTCGATTTCAATCTTTCCCATTGGGTCGACGAGTCGGGAAACCTCGACGAGTGCCATCGCGGGATAGTTACGGTCCATACGAGCCCGCCAGATCTCACCGATCGACTTCCGGCTCTCCCGGTACGCATCCAGATCAGTGACGAAGACCGTCATCCGGCCAATCGACGCCGCAGAACCTCCGGCGTCTCTGACGACAGCGAGGGTCTTCCTCAGCGCAATATCGAACTGCGCGACGAAGTCGTCCTCCTCGACAATGCCCTCAGCCGTGGCGGCGTCCTGTCCGGCGACGAAGAGGATGCGACCGCCCGCTGGCGCCAGCATACCGTTGGTCCACCCCTTGGGCGGTCCGAGTTCGTCCGGGTTGATCGCGTCCCACCCGGAGGCCCCGGCCGTCATTCCGACTCCGAGGCGTCGAGGAGGACGAGCTCACCGTTCGGCGCGTGTGCCCCGACATGACAGAGACCGACGATGGCTTGAGCGACCTCACCCGCGCGGATCAGCCGTGGCTGGCCGGCCTGCTCGAGCACAGACGACAGTGCGTCGTCCCGGGACGACCCAGTGTGATGCATGATCCGCGCAATCGTCTCGTCCGTCAGCGGAGTATCAACGTAGCCCGGGCAGACTGCATTGACGGTGATTCCGGAACCGACCGCTTCTTCCGCCATAGCCCGAGTGAAGCCGACCACAGCGTGCTTGGCGGCCGTGTAGGCAGAGATGTACTTACCGCCACTCAACCCCGCGGTCGAGGCCACATTCACCACCCGACCCCAGCGTCGCTCCGACATCCCATTCCAGACCGCCTGAGTGCACAGGAAGGTGCCCGTCGCGTTGACGTCCATGATGTGCTGCCATTCGGCATGGGAGATTCGCGAGATCCGATTGGATGTCGCGGTACCGGCGTTGTTCACGAGAATGTCGATGCGACCCATCGCCTCGCTCGCGGACATGGCAAGGTCTCGCACCTGGTGCGGATCAGTCACGTCACACCGGAATGCGAACGCTTCGTGGCCATTCTCGCGGAGCTGCGCCGCTACCTGGACCACCTGGGCCTCGTTGCGTGAGGCGACCGAAACCTTGGCCCCGGCCTCTGCGAGCGCGAGCGCGGCGGCGGCCCCGATCCCGCGTCCCCCACCCGTAATCACCGCGTTGTACCCGACCAGTTCGCTCACTGCATCTCTCCATCGAGGATCGCTTCGGTCAGAAGGTGTCCCAGCGTCTGAACCGTGGACCGCCCCTCCTCGGCGGTAGCGTCTCCAGGCCAGCCGAAATAAGCGCGCGGGCCACCAGCCTCTTCGAAGCTCTGGTGACCGTCACGGATTGCTGTCGAAAGCGACGATGGGTTGGGCTCGAGGCCCGCCGCGACGTCGGCCCGAAAAAGTTCAGGGCGCTCGGCCCGCACAATGCTGCCTTCGAATCGGCCCGCATGACAGGCGCCTGTCTGGAACTCTTCAGTGAGGCGTTCAGCCGCACCACGTCGGGTAAGGTCGAGCATCACGATCCGTGACCCGTCCGGCGACTGGTCCGCTGCAGCATACAGAGACGCGAGATGGCCGGGGTCGAGGTGGGCATTCGCGATGGCCAACGTGCGGATCTCCTGCGCCTCGAGCGAGCTCGCGATCTGAACGATCAGGTCGGAGACAAGGGGCCCGGCCACACCGATCGTTCCAGGGAAGTTACCGGCGAAGCCCGCCGCCGTGTACCACAGCGGAGGCAGGATCAGGCCAGTACGCCCCTCGGTCGAGAGACGCTCGGCGCATGCTCGCGCCATACCCTCGGCGATCACCACGTCCGTACCGAGCGGCAGGTGCGGCCCATGAGCCTCGACCGCTCCGACAGGGAGGATCGCGACGGCGGAAGACCGATCGAGGTCACGGACCTCTTCCCACGTCATCTCGGCAAAACGGTGAACGGGCATTCGATTCCTGCGACAGGGCGACGATTGACCTCCATTCTAGCGTACGCCTATCGTCACGCCATGATCACACAGACGCACGCGCCAAAGAACATCTTCGACGACTTCCTCGGCGACCGTATCCGAGAGGGCTACGGTGATCGAACAGCCCTGCTCACGGATCGTGGGGCCTGCACGTACCGCGACATCTTCGACGCGTCCGGCCGCTTCGCCAGACTGATGCAGACGTCCGGTGTCGGCCCCGGGGATCGCGTGCTTATCGCGCTTCCGGACGGTGAAGAGTACGTGGCTGCGCTCTTCGGTACGCTGCGGCTCGGGGCGGTCGTCGTGATGGTGAACCCGCACCTGCCTCCAGAGCAGATCGAGTACTTCCTGACGTACACCGAACCGCAGGCGGCCTTCGTAGGCTCTGAGTCGGAAGACGCCTTTCGGGATGCGGCTTCGCGAGTGCCCGGAGCTCCGAACATCACCGTGGTCGGCGGCTCAGCATTCGATGAACACCTCGCGGCGCTCGACTCCGACGTATCGGTCCATCCGACGCAGAGCCATGACCCCGCGGTATTCCTCTTCAGCGGTGGTACGACAGGGCACCCCAAGGGCGTGGTCCAGACGCATCGCTCATTTCGAAACACGACGATTCTGTACGGTCAGCGAACCCTGAACATCGGGCCGGATGACATCACGCTTTCCGTACCGAAGCTGTTCTTCGGGTACGCGACCGGGACCAATCTCTTCTTTCCATTCTCGGTGGGGGCGACGTCGGCGCTCTTCCCGGAGCGGTGCAGCGCCGAAGCCTTGTTCGATCGTATCGAGCAGTTTCGGCCGACTGTGCTCGTGAACGTGCCGACCATGGTGAACAACTTGGTAAGCCATCCTGAGGCGGGCTCGCGCGACCTGTCGTCCCTACGGATCTCGACATCGGCAGGCGAAGCGCTCCCGGCAGAACTCCATCGGCGCTGGAACGAGCTCTTCGATGTGCCGCTCCTCGATGGGCTCGGGACGGCAGAGATGTGGCACATCTTCATCTCCAACCGGCCGGATGACGTGAAGCCGGGCACGCTCGGCAGGGTCGTCGAAGGCTTCGAGGTTCGGGCGTGTGCCCCCGATGGTACCCCCGTGGCAACCGGTGACGTAGGGACGATGCGGGTCCGGGGCGATTCTCTCGCGCTCGAATACTGGAGGGACGAGGAAAAGACAGCGACCGCGTTCGTGGACGGGTGGTTTGTCTCTGGTGACATGATCTCCTTCGACGGAGATGACTATGTCACCTATGCGGGCCGGTCGGACGACATGCTCAAGGTGAGCGGAAAATGGCTATCTCCGAAGGAACTCGAGAACTGCCTCCTCGAGCACGATTCGGTGCGTGAAGCCGCCGTGGTCGGGGTCCCCACGTCCGACGGGCTGGTGAAGCCGAGCGCCTTCGTCATCGTGGGCGACGACGTAGTGGCCGGGGAGGCGCTCGCCGAAGAGCTGCAGCAGTGGGCGAGAGATCGTCTGGAGCCCTACAAGTATCCCAGATCCGTGCGCTTCATGAACGATCTGCCTCGCACCCACCTCGGTAAGGTGGACCGCGGCAGCCTGGCCCGCGGCTCAACGTGAGCCGTACGGCTACCGCCATCGTGATGGGCCGTGTTCGGGGAGTTCTCGTCATGGCTGCGGCAGGGGCCGTGATCACCGGCGTGTTCTGGATGCCGAGCTCAACGCCTGCAGACGTCAGCCATCACGCCGGTCTGGCCGGTGACGTAACCTTGCCGCCCTGGGGGTTCGGCGCCCATGAAATGGGTTCTCGAGCTGCCGTCAATCGTCTCCCGGCCGTCATGCCCGAGTTCTTCCGTGACGCGCGACATCAGCTTGCATGGCTGAATCCCGAGCCCGATCGCTGGCGTGACCGGAACGCCAACGAGATGGATCAGGCATGGACGTACGATCACTACGCCGATCTCGAGAATGTCCCGACCGGTGCGATGGATGCGCCCGATCGCTTCATATTCCTCCGGCTTCTCTATGAGGCCGGCGTAGCGCGCCCGGAGCGTGACGCAGGGTTCGTGTACTACCGTATCCTCGAGTTGCATGAGCGACTCACCACCTCCTGGCGCGCCTGGAGAGCCGCTGAACCGAACGACGAGCAGCGGGTGTGGCTCGAGCAACGGATCGTTCAGGACGCCGGGCTCCTCGGGCACTACGTGATGGACGCCTCACAGCCACATCATACGACGATCCACTTCAACGGTTGGGACGCCGAGACGCCAAACCCGGAGGACTACACGACCGACCGGGATTTCCACAGCCGATTCGAGCGGTTCTTCGTCGATGCGCACATCGATGAGGTCACGGTCCACCAAGCCACCCGTGCCATACCGAACACGATCATCGAGCTGGACGCTCTGCGGCGAGCTGTCCGTGCCCACATCGACGCATCCCACGCGCGCGTCGCAGAACTCTACCGACTGGATCGCGATGTCGGCTTCGCTCCTGACGCACCCGCGCATCCCGACGCGGTCGCCTTCACCGTGGAGCGGATCGCCAGCGGGAGTTCGATGCTCGCCACGCTGTGGTGGTCGGCTTGGGTGGCCAGCGGGGTCTGACCCAACACGAGAACCCCGGCGAAGCCCCGGGACCGAGCACACCTTGGCGCACCGTGGCAGCGTGGCTCACGGGAGTCGGCGGACACACGGGCTGGATGGAGGCAGGGATGATGGACGGAGTGCAGTCGCGGGATGCCTTCGAGGCGATCGATCCGACGTTGACCATGTTCGCGCTTGCCCACGGCATGGACCTGTCTAAGGGTGAGGATTACCGACGCCTCGGTTGGTTCTCCGAGGGCCTCGAGCGAGGCATCCTCATCCGACCGGCAGAGGATAGAGCGTTCGACGTCGATATCATGGCCTGGCGGAACGGGCAGCCCGAACACGTGACGGGGCAGAGCGCCGCGCAGGGCACGACCGCCGAGCTTCTCGCCTCGGTCCTCGCCGAGACCATCGAAACCGCCAATACTCTGGAGGCGCGCGTCTGAGCCGTGATACCCTGAACCCGGAGACTCCGTCGGACGAGCCGACGACGGACTTCGACGAGCTGCAGTCGCGTATCACCAGCTGCCGACTGTGTCCGCGACTCGTTGCTTGGCGCGAACAGGTCGCAGTCGAAAAGCGGGCGTCGTTCCGTGACGAGACCTACTGGGGCCGCCCGGTGCCTGCGGTGGGAGATCCGCATGCTAGGGTTCTCGTCGTTGGACTCGCCCCGGCAGCACATGGAGCAAACCGCACCGGCCGCATGTTCACGGGGGATCGATCTGGTGACTGGCTTTACCGCGCTCTGCACCGAGCGGGCTTCGCAAACCAGCCGACGTCGGTTGCCCTGGGTGACGGCTTGGAGCTGTCCGACGTCCTGATCACGGCAGCCGTGCGGTGTGCACCGCCCGCCAACAAGCCGACAACCGAGGAGCGGGACCTTTGCGCACCATGGCTGCATGCGGAACTGGACCTGCTACGCGACACGCGGGTCATCGTCGTGCTCGGCAGCTTCGCATATGTCCAGACACTTCGTGTGCTGGCCGATCGAGGGGTCGCGGTTCCTCGCCCTCGAGTGCGATTCGGACACCGTGTGGAGGTCCTGCTCGAGGACGGCAGCGTTCTACTGTGTTCGTATCATCCCAGTCAGCAGAACACCTTCACCGGTAAGCTGACCGAAGACATGTTCGACGCGATCTGGTCGCGGGCGCGGGTGCTCGCAGAAGGTCCGCCCGATACCTTGGCATCATGAACGGACTCACGCTTCAGCGCCTCGGGCGCCTCCTGACGATTTCGCCGCTTCTCGCTCTGCCCGTACAGGCCTCTGCTCAGCAGATCGGGGAGGTCGATCTCATCGAGTTGACCATCGCCGAGGCGCATGCCGCGATGCTCGATCGGACACTCACCGCTCGGCAGCTGGTCGAGGCATATCTCGACCGGATCGACGCATACGACCGGAACGGTCCCACGATCAATGCCATCATCCTGACGAATCCCCGAGCGCTCGCTCGTGCGGATTCACTGGACCGGGAACTCCGGCAGACCGGGGCGCTGACCGGACCGCTCCACGGTATCCCGTTCGTCGTGAAGGACAACTACAACACGCACGATATGCCCACGACCGGCGGCTCCGCGTCACTCGCGGGGTCCATGGCCGCGGATGACGCCTATCAGGTCCGAAGAATCCGAGAGGCCGGGGCAATCGTACTCGCCAAGTCGAACCTCGCCGAGTTCGCCTTCACAGCTCTGGAAACGGTCGGTTCCATGCTCCCCGGATGGACCTTCAATCCCTACGCGCTGAACCGCGTCACGGCAGGCTCGAGTGGAGGTACCGCGGCCGCGGTTACCTCGAACATGGGGCTGATCGGACTCGGTACGGACACCGGCAACTCGATTCGTGGACCGTCGAGTCACAATGGCCTCGTCGGGATCCGCTCGACGCAGGGGCTGACGAGCCGGGACGGCATCATGCCGCTGTACGCCCATCGCGATATCGGCGGCCCGATGGGACGCACCGTCGAAGATGCCGTGCGCGTCTTTGACGTCATTGCCGGATCGGATCCGAACGACCCGGTCACGCGTGAAGCAGACGAGCGGCGCGCCGACTCGTACATGGATTATCTGAAGACCGACCTGACAGGTCTTCGCATCGGCGTCGTCGGCCAGATCGCCTATAAGG
>JAKMDG010000553.1 GCA_022428035.1 Longimicrobiales bacterium | reverse complement strand
CCCACCACCTCACGCCTCGACACAGCCCGCACAGTGGCTTCGGAGTATTCTATCGCGGTGTTGTTCAAGGGAGCCCCGTCGGTGCTTGCTGCCCCTTCCGGGCCGGTGTTCATGGATACCCAGGGTTCGTCCGACCTGGCGGTTGCTGGCATGGGCGACACGCTTTCGGGTGTCTGTGGGGCGCTCATGGCTCAGGGGCTCGAGCCTGCAGTCGCGGGCTCGGTGGGTCTGTACCTCTCCGGTCGCGCCGCTCAGCGCGCCGCGCGCGGCGCGGGTCTGACACCGTCGGACGTGTCCGAGCACCTGCCTGACGTTTTGACCGAAACGGCCGAGGCAGAGACCGATCTTCCGTTTCCCTTTGTCCTCTTCGATGCGGAGGCCGCTCGGTGACCACGCGTGACGGACCGTACGGACCTGGGGCCGAGTTCGAGCTCATTCGACGGCTTACTGACCTGGGGGGTGCGCTTCCGCCTGAGGTACGGATCGGACCCGGTGATGATGCGGCCGTACTCGAGGGCGGCTGGGTGGTCAGCACGGATCTGTCCGTCGAGGACGTCCACTTCCGACGGGCGTGGATCACGGATCGGGAAGTCGGCTACCGTGCCGCCACGGCCGCATTGTCGGATATGGCTGCGATGGGTGCTACTCCGGTGGGCGTGCTCGTATCGATTGCGGCGCCTCGCGGTGGGGCCGTCGACATCGAGGCCGTGCAAGCCGGTGTGTGTGCGGCTGCAGCCAGGGTTGGAGCGACCGTGATCGGCGGTGATGTATCGAGATCGCCAGGCCCGCTGATGATCGACGTAGTCGCGATGGGACGCACCGGCTGGCCGGTGCGTCGCGACGGAGCGGAACCGGGTGATCACGTGTGGGTGACGGGTTCCCTCGGTGCCAGCGCGGCTGCCGTTGAAGCATGGAACGCGGGCGAGGAGCCCTCGGAGTCCCTCCGCTCTGCGTTCGTTCGACCCGTGGCGCGAGTTCAAGAAGCGCGCTGCCTGGTTGAACAGGAAGTTGTCGATGCGATGATCGACGTGTCCGACGGACTGATTGGAGACGTGGGTCACATCGCCGCGGCCTCGGGTGTCAAGGTTACGCTCGAGCTGTCACAGATCCCGGTCGCTGATGCGGCGATCGAACGGCTGGGACAGGATGATGCGCTGCAGGCGGCTCTGACCGGTGGTGAAGACTACGAGCTATGCTTCGTGACCGATCCCGACATTGTCGACAGAGCTCATTTCCTGGAACGGTATGGCGTCACCGTGACGCGTGTCGGGTCGGTTTCTAACGGGGACGGGGTCTGGCTCCAGGCCGAGGACGGGACCGAGACGCGTGCCGTCGCCCGAGGCTTCGACCACTGGGACGACGCATGATCCGTCTCCTCGGCGTCTTCCTCTGGATCGTGCCCGCGACCATCTGGTTCGGTGGACGCATGATCTGGGCGGTATTCCGGGGCTCGGCAGATGTGCGCTGCATCTGTCGGGAGAGTCCACGCGGATGGGCGCGTCAGCTTCTCCGGCTCTCCGGTGTGGACGTCGTCTTCGAAAACCTCGACGTCATCGACTCGGAACGACCTCAGGTGCTGGTCGCGAACCACTCGTCGTGGTATGACGTGCTCGCCCTCGTGTCGGTGCCGGGAACGTCACTCTTCGTGGCCAAGAAAGAGCTGTCGAAGATCCCGATCTTCGGCCGCGCGATTGGCGGATGCGGACATATTTTCATCGACCGCCAGGACCGTAATGCTGCGGTCCAGTCGCTGGGCGCTGCGCGGGAGCTGTTGGAGAAGGAGAGTCCTACCATCATCATGTTCCCGGAGGGAACGCGCACGAGAACCGGTGAGCTGCAGAGCTTCAAGAAGGGTGCGTTCGTTCTTGCGATCCAGACCGGCGTCGAGGTCGTGCCGGGCGCGATCATCGGATCTCGCGACGTGATGAGGAAGGGGTCTCTCAGAATTCGACCTGGAACGATTACCGTGCGGTTCGGAGCGCCGATCCCTGTTGAGGGGCTCGGCTGGGATGACCGAAATCAACTGACTGAACGGGCGCGGGCCGCCGTGCGAGATCTGCAGGCGGACGTGACTCGTTCTGATCGAGAACACACCTAAGGAGGATCGATGTCGGCGATCGTCGACGTGCGCGGGCGCGAGATTCTAGACTCTCGTGGGAACCCGACCGTGGAAGCTGAAGTCACTCTCGAGACCGGTGTACGTGGCCGGGCTGCCGTTCCGTCAGGGGCGTCGACCGGGGCTCATGAGGCCGTAGAGCTTCGGGATGGGGACCGTGACCGCTTTCTGGGAAAAGGTGTCTTGAAGGCGGTCGACAACGTCAACACGCGGATCGCTGACGCGGTTCGGGGCTTCGAGGCTCGCGAGCAGCTCGACATCGACCGCACGATGCTCGACCTCGACGGGACACCGAACAAACGGGAGCTCGGTGCCAACGCGATGCTCGCGGTGTCGATGGCCACTGCGCGTGCTGCGGCTCAGGAGAACCAGATGCCGCTCTGGCGCTACCTGGCGACCTCCAGCGACGCTGACACGCTCCCGGTGCCGATGATGAATATCCTCAACGGCGGGGCTCACGCACCCAACAACGTCGATATCCAGGAGTTCATGGTCATGCCCGTGGGCGCCGAGACGTTCTCGGAGGGGCTACGCATGGGTGTCGAGATCTTCCACCACCTAAAGAAGGTTCTCAGCGACCAGGGAAAGAACACTGCCGTCGGTGACGAAGGAGGCTTTGCGCCGGATCTCGCAAGCAACGAAGAGGCCGTAGAAGTCGTTCTTCAGGCAATCGAAAAAGCTGGGTACAAGCCCGGAGATGACGTTGTTCTGACCCTCGATGCGGCGGCGACGGAGTTCTTCGAAGACGGTGAATACGTCTTCCATTGGTCGGGTGGTGAACGGCGGGACGCAGACGGAATGGTTGAATTTTGGAAGCAATGGGTTGCAAAGTACCCTATCCGTTCCTTGGAAGACCCGCTCGACGAGAACGATTGGCATGGCTGGACGGCGCTTACGCAGGCCGTCGGTCAGGACGTTCAGATCGTGGGGGACGACC
>JAKMDG010000551.1 GCA_022428035.1 Longimicrobiales bacterium | reverse complement strand
CGTATGCACTGGCCGAAACTTCATCCTGACTGCGCGACCGATTCGTTACTCGACATGCTGAGACGCGGCGCCGTGACCGTCCTGATTGCGACCCTGCTGTCGGCATTGCCGACGGCCGTACCCGCTCAGGCCGTCGTGCGCATTGCCGCGTACAACATGAAGCATGGTCGAGGCATGGACGATGTGGTTGATCTGCCGCGCATCGCCCGTGTGTTGATCGCGCTTGATGCCGACGTGATCACCCTTCAGGAGGTCGATGACCGAACGGAGCGGACGCATGGGATCGATCAGGTGGCTGTCCTCGCCGAGCTTCTCGGGTACCAGGGAGTTCATGGGCCTCATCGTCCGTACCAGAGTGGGTTTTACGGCAATGCAATCCTCACCCGGTTGCCCATCCAGACCGAGCGAACACACGCTATCCCTCCGGCATCGGGGAGTCCTCTATCGGTGCATGAGGTCCAGGTCGGCATAGAGGGGAGCGCGGCCGGAGTGCTCTCGGTCGTATCCGTTCATCTGGCAGGCTCCGAGCCCGAACGAATGGCTCAGGCGGACTCGGTCACGAGCTATTTCCTTCGGCAGGTTGCCCCAGTGGTTCTCGCCGGTGACTTCAACGGCCGGCCGGGTAGCCCCGTCCTGGTCCGTATGGAGCACGACTGGACGATCGCGGTGAAGGCCGGGACGCGCTTCACGTACCCCTCCAACGAACCTGACCGAGAAATCGACTTTGTCATGGTACGACCCTCGGATGAGGTCGATGTACTCAGCCATACGGTGATTCGGGAGTCGATGGCGTCCGACCACCGTCCTATCCTCGTGGAGCTACGTATCCGATGAAGCTTCTTCTCTGCAGTGACCTCCACCGCGACCTTGCCGCCGCTCGGGAGCTGGTCGATCGCTCTGACGATGCGGGCGCCCTGGTGGTCGCTGGCGACCTGGCTGTCATGCGTAACGGCCTCCAGCCGGTAGTCGACGTTCTCGCCGCTGCCAGCTGTCCTGTGGTGCTGGTGCCTGGGAACGGGGAGTCGGAACACGAGCTCTCGGCCGCGTGCAGCCGATGGGCGCACATGCATGTGTTGCACGGATCAGGCTGTGAGATCGGCGGGCGTTCTTTCTGGGGATTGGGTGGGGGCGTCCCGATCACGCCGTTCGGAGCCTGGAGCTTCGATCTATCGGAAGAGCAAGCGCGCGGGCTCCTCACGGGTTGTCCGGCTGACGCGGTTCTGGTCACGCACTCGCCGCCCCACGGGCATGTGGATGAGCCCGACGGCGGGGGACACCTCGGGAGTCGAGCGGTCCTCGAGGCTATTGAATCGAGGTCACTCGCGCTGGTGGTGTGTGGGCATATTCATGCCTGCTGGGAGCAGGAGTCCACGGTCGGCGAGACCCGAATCGTCAATGCAGGTCCCTGCGGTGTATGGACCGAGATCTGACATAATCCCGAATGTTGAGGTCGCCACTCGGGGGGCTGATTGTTGCCTTCTGAAACACAGGGCAGTCGGTTCGCGTAGAATCCGGTGACGACAGGACGCAGGAGGATCCGACATGATGATGATGCGATTCGCAGGCGGCGTTTCGGTGGCCGGACTTCTGGGCTTCATCATTATCGAAGCGCTCAAGATCCTGATGATCCCGATCACGGCGTGGGTCATGGGCCTGCTGGCGGTGGCGCTCAAGATCGTCCTGATGATGCTCGTGGGGCTCCTGGCGCTCAGTGCCATCGGTGTGGGCGTCTTCGTCTACAAGCGCTCTCAGAGGACCAGCGCGGAGATCTAGGCTCGGCGGAGCACCTTTCCGCTCAACCCTCCTGCGGCGTTATTTGTCCTGCTACCTGAATACGCCGACCGCCGTTCTGGTCCGTCCCGCCTGCAGCCGACTGCTTTGAACAGACGATCTCAGCCCTGCTATGTCCGGGCCTTTTTCTTTGCCTCGCTTGCACTTCTCGCGTCCAGCATCGATGCAAAGGGGCAGAGCGATAGTCAGGCCTCTTCGGCTCTCGCGCTGTTCGCTGGCGATTCCGTTCGGGTGAACGGGTCCGTCGTCGGACGGGTGCTCTCCGTGGAGGGCAACTACTTCACGCTGATCAGTCGCGGTAAGCCGCTGTGCAGAGCAGGCCAGATGCACGGAGATGCGCCCATCTGTGATCCTGCCCCGATGCAACGCCAGACCCTGGCTCTCGACGAGGTGTCGCTAGAGCGTCGGGCGACCAAGTCGAACCAGGGGCTATGGACGTTCGGGGGGGCAGCTCTTGGAACTGCGGTGTTCGGTGCGCTCGGATACGCGATCGGGCCCTCGGTGGGGTTCGGTAAGGTCGATTCCTGCACGGCAGAGGGGACCGATACCTACTGTTTGAATCCGGTCTCCCGCGAGCAACTGGACGCCGAACAGACGATGAGGGATCAGCGCCGGGGGGCCTTCTTCTTTGGCCTGGTCGGTGGGACGTTCACCGCGATCATGGCTCGCAAGTTCACCGTAGGCTGGGTCCGCATCGATCCGACGGTGCCGGCCAGAGCGGCGGATGGTTGGGGCATGTCCTTCACCGTTCCGTCAAACTGACCTCGCCGGTTCGAGCGACGAGGTAGTGGGCTCCGAGACCGGGAAAGCGCTCCGAAACGTTTTCGATCGACGTGAAGCCCGCTTTGCGCAGGATCCGGGTCACATCCTCGACGCTCCAGTGCCTGAGATGGAAGCTGTCGCGGTATTCGACGGGACCCTCATCGGTCCGCAGCACGGTGTGCTCATGGTATGCGAAGAGACCCGGGGCCTCTTCGGTCATGGAGACTTCACGGATGAGATCCCCGCTCTCGACGTCCATCGAGGAAAAAACGTCCTTGTCCGGTACGTCGAGCAGGAACGCGCCGGCGTTGTCGAGGGCCGCGGCCGCGACTGTGAACGTA